>NZ_JBMNPQ010000040.1:0-14005 GCF_050943655.1 Peptoniphilus sp.
TTAAAAATGTATCGAAAAATGTTTTAAGAAATTGATATTAGACCCGAAGAGTCAAATGGAGTATATAATTTTATTTTTCGTGTTTATAAGTATTTTTAATGGAGCTATTGATTTCAAAAGTTTTGCTGCGAGATTTTTTACAAGGTACTCTTAATATATTTAGCCATAAACTTGCTGTATTTATTTATTAACCGAAAAAAGATATCTTGGGATTTAATAAAAACAAATGCAATTTATTCTATTAAGTCTTCCGTTGGAACAATTATAATTATACAGATTATTGTGTATTTACTTAAAACATTTTTCGATACATTTTTAATAAAAATTCTTGGAAATTAAATAGAAACACTGTTGCAGAACTTTATGCTTTGCAACAGTGCTTTTTTATTTTCTAAGACTTTTTAAGAGTTCGATTTCTTTTTTATAACCGTCAAGTTCGTTCGGTGTCTCTAGATAAAATGGAAGGTCACGAAGTTTTTCGTGATTTATTATTCGCTCAATTGCATCAAGACCAATTTTTCCCTCGCCAATTTTTTCGTGTCTATCTTTTGCGGCGCCTCTTTCGTTTTTGCTGTCGTTTAGGTGAATTGCATAGAGGTATTTAAGTCCAATCTTCTCGTCAAACTCTTCTAACACTCCGTTAAGATCATTTACGATGTCGTATCCTGCTTCGTGCACGTGACAAGTGTCCATGCACACGCCAATTTTTTCTTTGTTGTCTACTCTTTTTATTATTTCGCCGATTTCATCGAAGTTTCTTCCAACTTCTGTACCTTTTCCCGCCATGGTTTCAAGAAGAACTATTGTCTTCATGTCACTTGTCATGACTTCATTAAGCTTATTTGCAATTACATCAATTGCTTTATCAGCTCCCATTCCAGTGTGTGAACCTGGGTGAAAGTTGTAATAAGCCTTTGGAAAAGCTTCAAGTCTTTCCAAGTCTTCTTTTAAAACCATCCCAGCAAATTCACGAACTCGTTCTGTGCTAGAGCATGGGTTTAGCGTGTAGGGCGCATGGGCAAGTATGGGACCAAAGTTATTTTCTTTTAAAATCTTTGCCATCTTCTCCAAATCTTTTTTATCGATTGCCTTTGTCCTTGAACCGCGCGGGTTACGCGAGAAAAACTGAAATGTGTTGGCAGATATTGAAAGAGCTGTCTCTGCCATTTTTTCGTAACCATCAGATGTACTTAAATGACTTCCTATATAAAACATATTTCTCCTTTAATTATTTTCATTTTCTTCGGGGCTGTGAAATTTAACAACTTTTGCCGGCATTCCAACGGCTGTGGAATTCGGCGGGATGTCTGTTAAGACCAAAGCTCCCGCACCAATTCGCGCACCGTCTCCAATTTTTACCGGGCCAAGTATTGTTGCTCCCGTTCCAATTATAACATTATTTCCAACTGTTGGATGTCTCTTGACTTCCTTTTCAAATCCCGTTCCGCCAAGAGTTATGTTGTGATACATGTGGCAGTTGTCGCCCACTTCTGCAGTCTCACCAATTACTACAGCCATTCCGTGGTCGATGAATAAATTTTTGCCAATTTTCGCACCGGGATGAATTTCGATTCCCGTCTTCTTCCTCGCCCTTTGTGAAATCCAGCGCGCAAGAGTTGTGTGGCCTTTTAGATAATAGTGGTGGGCGATTCTGTGTCTAATCATGCACTTTACTATTGGGTACATGAAGATTGCCTCGAAGATACTCCTGCAGGCTGGGTCTTTTTTTAATATAAATTTCGCATAGTCGCGAAGTTCTCTAAAAAATTTCATTGGAATAATTCTGTAGACATATATCTTTCGGCAGTGTCTGGTGCAACTGTTACGATATTGCCATCCACTTCTTCTAACATTTTAAGTGCTCCTGCCACATTTGCTCCAGCTGATATTCCAACAGAAAGTCCCTCTTCGCGAGAAAGTCTCTTTGCCATTTCAATTGCCTCGTCTGATTTTACTGTGATTACTTTATCAAGTACTTTTTGATCAAGAACTTTTGGAATGAAGTTTGCCCCAATTCCTTGAATTTTGTGTGGACCTGCTCCGCCCTTTGTAAGAAGTGGTGACTCTTCTGGTTCAATTGTCCAAACTTTTATATTTTCATCTTTTGATTTTAAGAATCTGCCAGCTCCTGTGACTGTTCCGCCAGTTCCAAAGCTTGCGATAAATCCTCCGATTTCTTTTAAGTCTTCATAAATTTCTGGGCCAGTTGTCTTTTCATGAGCTAGGGCGTTGTATTTATTTTCAAATTGGTTTGGCATAAAGTAGTCTCCTGTTTTTGCCATCTCAAGAGCCTTGTCAACTGATGCTTGCATTCCACCTTCACCTGTCAAAATAATTTTTGCGCCGTAGCTTTCCATTAATTTTCTTCTTTCGATGGACATGGAACTTGGCATAACAAGTTCAACTTCATATCCCAAGCTCTTTCCGATTAGTGCAAGGGCTATACCTGTGTTTCCACTTGTTGGCTCGACGATTTTCATGCCCTCTTTAAGGCTTCCGTCTTCGATTGCTCCCTTAATCATGTAAAGTGCAGCTCTATCTTTAATTGATCCGCCTGGGTTTGATTTTTCCACTTTTACAAAAATTCTACCGTCTCCAATGTGTTGTAATTGTACTAAATTTGATTTTCCAATTGTGTCTAATAATTTTTTCATCTTAATTACTCCTTTTTCAATAAGAACCCCACCATGCTTTAAGTTTTACATGAGGAAGATTAACTTACGTAATAAAAAAAGGACATATGATTAATCACATGTCCCAAATAAACAATTTACGATTAAACATTCAAACAAGTCCTATAAAATTATTTATAGAACAACAGCAGAAAGTTTTAACATTATTTAGTTTTTTAATCTCTGCAAGTTTCATTTGAACGCACCTCATATTTATATTAAATATTGGTTTCAAGTATAGTATTGTTTGTTAAATTTGTCAAGTATATTATTCTACTAGCAATTATATAAATTAATTTACATTATAACTTGAACAAAAGAGGCTTTCTTCGTTATAATAGAATAAGCAAAATAAGAAGAGGTGTTGTATGAAAGTTTCGATTATCCTGGCAGCAGGAGAGGGAACTAGAATGAAATCCAAAGTTCCAAAGGTTCTTCATGAAATATTGGGAAGACCTATGCTTTTTTATGTCCTAAATGCCTGCAAAAAGGCCTCTACAGAAAAAAACATTGTAGTTGTTGGACATAACAAAGAAAAGGTAAAAGAAAAATTCCATGATGAGACTGATGTGGACTTTATTGAGCAACCAATTGGAGAGGGCTTTCCTTATGGAACTGGCTTTGCAGTTTCCAATGCAGTTAGTGAAATAAACGACGATGATACTGTTATTATTTTAAATGGCGACACGCCACTTATTTCTGACTCTACAATAGATTGTTTCTTAAAGTATCACGAATGTAGAGAAAACGCGATGACAGTTTTAACTGCCGATATGCCTGATCCAACTAATTACGGAAGAATCATCCGCGATGGAGATGCAAATATAAAGGCAATTGTTGAAGAAAAAGATGCCAATGAAAAAGAAAAATTAATTCGCGAGATTAATTCAGGTATTTTTGCCTTCAAGGGAAGTGCATTAAAATACGCAATCGACAATTTAAATACTGACAATGCAGCTGGTGAAATGTACTTAACTGACGCATTGGAAATATTAGTAAGCGCCGGAGAAAAGGTAGGATCTTTTAAAATTAAAGACCCACACGAGATCCTGGGCGTAAACTCAAGATACGAGCTCTCAAATACTTCAGAAATCTTAAGAGATAAGATTAATAAAGAGTATATGATAAACGGAGTAACTTTAATAGATCAAAAATCAACTTATATTGAACTTGGTGCAAAAATTGAAGAAGATGTTACAATTTATCCAAACACTTATATAGACAAAAAGTCTGTAATAAAAACTGGAACAGTTATCTACGATTCTAAGATTTATAATTCTACAATAGATGAGGGAGTAACAATTAAGTCTTCTGAAATCGAAAGTTCAACAGTGGGTTCTGGAACAACAGTTGGGCCTTACGCTCACTTAAGACCAAATTCAAATGTGGGTAAAAATTGTAAAGTTGGAAACTTTGTTGAAATTAAAAATTCAAATGTTGGCGACGGTTCTAAGATGAGTCATCTTGCCTATGTTGGCGATGCAGATATTGGATGTGACGTAAACATTGGCTGTGGCGTAGTCTTTGTAAATTACAACGGACGTGAAAAATTTAGATCTGTAGTTGGAGATCATGCTTTTATTGGATCAAATTCAAATCTTGTTGCTCCTCTTGAAGTTGAGGAGAACGCATATATTGCCGCAGGATCAACAATTACTAAAAAAGTTTCAAAGGGACAGCTTTCCCTTGAAAGAGCTGAACAAAAGAATATAGATGGTTGGGTACTTCGAAAAGGATTTATGAAATAGGAGGATAATATGAGTACTGTTAATGGAGATATACTTGTTTTTACAGGCAATTCTAATATTAGTTTAGTTGATAAAATTGTAAAGGAACTAGGAATTGAAAAGGGCGCGTGCACTGTTTCGACTTTTTCTGACGGAGAAATTTCTATAGATATTGGGATTTCTGTAAGAGGTAAAGATTGCTTTATTATCCAATCTACTTCATCACCTGTTAACGACAATTTAATGGAACTTTTAATTTTAATCGATGCATTAAAGAGAGCTTCAGCTGGAAGAATCAACGCTGTTATCCCTTATTACGGATACGCAAGACAAGACAGAAAGACTAAGGCAAGAGAACCTATTACATCAAAACTTGTTGCAGATCTTTTGACAAAAGCTGGAGCAGATAGAGTTGTTGCAATGGACCTTCACGCTGGACAAATTCAAGGTTACTTCGACATTCCAGTTGACCACTTGACTGCAGTTCCATACCTTGCAGCATACTTTAAAGAAATTGTAAAAGAAGATGAGTTCGTAGTAGTTTCTCCAGACCTTGGTGGAGTTACAAGAACTAGAAAATTCGCAAACGAATTAAATCTTCCAATCGCAATTATAGAAAAACGCCGTCCAAAGGCAAATGTAAGTGAAGTTATGAATATTATTGGTGATGTTGATGGCAAATCTGTAATTTTAGTAGATGACATTGCAGACACTGCTGGAACAATTACACAAGCTGCCGACGCACTTAAAAAGCGTGGAGCAAAATATGTATATGGAGCAGCAACTCACGGTGTGCTTTCAGGACCTGCTATTGAAAGAATCAAAAATTCTTCACTAGAAAAATTTGTAATAACAGATACAATTGAACTTCCTGAAGACAAGAAAATCGACAAAATCGACATCGTATCAGTTGCACCAGTATTTGCATCAGCAATCAGAAGAATCAACACATCAACATCAGTAAGTGAAATGTTTGAATAAGGTGATTAATTGTATATAATAGTTGGGCTTGGCAATCCAGGCAAAAAATACGAGGCCACAAGACACAATGTGGGCTTTAGAACTATTGATACACTTGCAGATAAATTAAATATAAAAGTAAATAAGATTAAATTTAAGGGGCTTTTGGGAGAAGGAAGAATTGCCGATGAAAAGGTAATTCTCCTAAAGCCTCAAACTTTTATGAATAATTCTGGCGAGTCAATAGTTGAAGTTTTAAATTTTTATAAATTACAGCCGAAAGATGTATTTGTAATAGCAGATGACATCGACATAGAGTTTGCACAGCTAAAAATCAAAAAGAACGGCTCTGCTGGAACTCACAACGGCTTAAAGTCAATAGTTAATTTAACAGGGTCCAAGGATTTTGCGAGGTTTAAAATTGGTGTTGGAAAGAAACATCCAAATGAAGATCTGGCTTCTTTTGTGCTGTCTAATTTTCCAGCGAAGGATAAAAAACACATTGACGCTTGCATCGAGGCTTGCGCAGATGCTGTAATTGAAGCTGTAACAGATGGCATAGATAGGGCCATGAATAATTACAACAACAATATTTATTGAGGGTTTAGCATGAATTTTTTATCTAAAATTGTAGACAATTTAGTCTCTTATAAAAACTTAGATACATCTCTAATTCACAATGACAATATTGGAGTCTTTGGATCAGAGGGGCCCGCCATATCTCTTTATGCCATGGCCATGGCGAATGATAAAAAAATCTGTATAATTGCTCAAAATAGAGTGGCAGCTCGCAAGTTCTATGAAGATATACAAAATATATCTGAGCTTGGGAGCGTTTTGTATTCTGAAAAAGATTTATTTCTCTATGACAGAGATTCAAAATCTAAGGAGAATATGAAAAAGAGACTTGAGGCAATTTCAAAAGTTGCACTGGGAAGGGCAAATATTGTAGTGACAACTCTTGATGCTTTAACTGCAAAGATTTCTGATAAAGAGACTTACTTAAATAGCAAAATAGAACTAAAGAGAGACTCTACAATTGATTTAGAAGAATTTTCTAAAAAATTAGTCGAGATGGGTTATGAGAGATACCCATATGTAGAAGGTGTTGGCCAGTTTTCTATCAAGGGTTCAATAATTGACATCTCAACGGGAGATGACAACTACCGTATAGAGCTCTTTGACGATGAAATTGATTCAATAAGAACCTTCGACTTGGAGAGCCAAAGGTCCATTGAAATCTTAGACGAGATAGAAATTTTTCCAATAATCGACTTGATACTAAATGAAGATGAAAAGGAAAAAATTGCCGAAAAAATAAAAAAGGACTTGTCCAAGAATAAGCTTAAGGGAAAAGAAAAAGATAGACTCGAGGAGAAGTTTGGAAAATATATCGACAAGCTGAGCCTTAAAGAAAATGTAAATAACACAGATTTAATTCTTCCCTATGTCGAAGAAGACAAGGTATCGTCACTTCTTGATTACATGGAGGGCTTCATATTTTTCATCGAAGAGCCAAACAGGGTTTTGGAAAGACAAGAAGAAATTCAGCTACAAAATAACGAGAAGATTACAAATTTAATAAGTCATGGAGAAGTCACAAAGGCGCACAGCGATGTAATCTATAATTACAATGATATTATTTCTAATCTTAAAACTAGAAAAATTGTGACTTTTAACAGCATCCTAAAACCGCCGCGCGAGTTTAAACCAAAGGACATTATTAATTTAAAATTAAAATCTGTAACATCATACGGCGCGAAGATAAAACTCTTTAAAGAAGATTTGGATTATTATCTTAAAAATAATTTTAAGGTAATACTTTTGGGCTCAACTGAAAAGAGAACCAAGAGGCTCTTTGACCACTTAATAGAAATTGGATACTCGCCATTTTTGGCAAAAAAAATAGACGATGACAAGAAAAATATAAATTTAATCGTTACAGTTGGCTCTCTATCCAGTGGAGTTGAGTTTTCAGATTCAAAGACTGTTTTTATAAATTATTCCGAAGTCTATGGAACTTATGCCAAGAAGAAAAAGAGAAAAAAGAAAAACAATAAAAAATTAAATTTCGAAGATCTATCGATTGGCGACTATGTTGTCCACGAGGAGCACGGTATTGGAAAATATGTGGGAACGTCTCGATTAACTGTTCAAAATATTCAAAGAGACTACATCGTAATAGAATATTCTGGCGACGACAGATTATTTCTTCCAATAGAAAACTTGGACTCAATTTATAAATATGTTCACGACGGAGAGAGACCTCCAAAGGTAAACAAATTAAATTCAATTGAGTGGAAGAAGAAAAAATCCAAGGCGAAAAAGTCCATCGACGACATGGCAGATGAGCTTATCGAACTATATGCAAAGAGACAGTCAACTCCTGGATTTGCTTTTAGTAAGGACAATGAATACCAAAGAGAATTTGAAGATGCCTTCATCTACGAAGAAACCGACGGACAACTTGAAAGTGCAGAAGAAATTAAAGAGGATATGGAAAAGACTAGGCCAATGGATAGGCTACTTTGTGCCGATGTTGGATATGGAAAAACTGAAGTTGCCCTTCGCGCTGCCTTTAAAGCAGTCCTAGATGGAAAGCAAGTTGCATTTTTGGTACCAACCACAATACTTGCACAGCAACATTACAACACAATGGTGGATAGATTTAAAAACTTCCCCGTTGGGATAGGTCTTCTTTCAAGATTTAGGTCCAAGGCAGAACAGAAAAAAGACTTAGAGGGTCTTAAGAATGGAACAATTGACATCATAGTCGGGACTCACAGACTTCTTTCAAAGGACGTAAAGTTTAAGGACTTGGGGCTTCTTATAATTGACGAGGAGCAGAGGTTTGGAGTTCGTCACAAGGAAAAGCTAAAGATGCTTAAAGAAAATGTGGACACACTTACACTTACTGCAACTCCAATTCCAAGGACTCTTCAAATGTCCATGATTGGAATTCGCGACATGTCTGTAATAGACGAGCCTCCTGAAGAAAGATTTCCTGTTGAAACATATGTAATGGAATATAACGACCTCTTAGTTCGCGAGGCAATACTTCGTGAAATAGATAGAGGTGGACAGGCTTACTACGTCTACAACAAAGTTGCCAACATGGAAAATAAACTTGGAGAATTGAGGGCACTTGTGCCAGAGGCGACTTTTGCAATGGCAAATGGACAGATGAGCGAAAAAGTTTTGGAAGACACCATGATTGACTTTGTAAACGGAGAAGTCGATGTGCTTTTATGTTCCACAATTATCGAGACTGGGATGGATGTTCCAAATGCAAACACGATGATTATAACTGATGCCAATAGACTTGGACTTTCTCAGCTCTACCAGCTTAGAGGAAGAATCGGCAGATCATCAAGAATTGCCTACGCCTACTTCACTTATGAAAAGGGCGCTGCAATTTCTGAAGTTGCAGAAAAAAGGCTCACTGCAATTAAAGAATTTACAGAGTTTGGTTCAGGACACAAAATCGCAATGCGTGACCTTGAAATAAGAGGTTCTGGATCAATACTTGGATCGAGACAGTCTGGTCACATCGAGCAGATTGGTTACGACCTATACATGAAATATTTAAAAGATGCAATTTCAAAACTAAAGGGCATTGAGCCAAAAGAAGAATTTAACGCCACAATAGATTTAAAGATAGACTCATTCATACCAAAGTCATATATCGAAGACGACAGAGAGCGTCTTGAAATTTATAAAAAGATTTCAGTAATCGATGGTGAAGAGTCCTACTCAGACTTAATCGACGAACTAATAGATAGGTTCTCAGACCTTCCAGAAGAAGTTACAAACTTAATGGATATCGCTCTATTAAAATACAAGGCAGAAGAGGCGAGAATCGAGTCGATTATAGAAAAGAACAAAGTCTATGAAATTAAAATTTCAGGAGAGATTTCTCTTGAGGCGATTATGGAACTAAATAATGAGTTTAAAAATATTGAATACTCACTTGGCGAGACAAATATAATAAAAGTTAGCAAGTTAAAATATCCAATTGAGGAACTTAAAAAGTTAATAGCAATTGTGAATTTACACAAAAAGGACACAAAAGTATCTTAAATATAGTGTATAATAGATAAATGGATTAAATTAGTAAGAAGGAGAGAACTATGTTTATAAAAAGATTATCAGCAGTATCTTTAGCAGCTGTAATGGCTCTATCCCTTGCAGGCTGCGGAAAAAAACCTGGAGTTGCAGCAGAAGTTGGTGGAGTTGAAATTCCAATGGAAGAGTACTACAAATCTTATGCAGCTCGTGCAAACCAATTTAGATCACAATATGGTGACGATGTATTACAACAAACTGAGCCAAATTCTGGAAAGACTACAGACGAATTACTTAGAGAACAAGCTATTCAAGACTTAACTGAAACAGAAATGGTAAGACAAGATGCAGAAAAAATGGGCATCGAAGTAACTGATCAAGATGCAGATAAAGAAATTCAAGCAATGAAAGATCAACTTGGTGGAGATGAAGTTTTTCAGTCTCTATTAAAACAAAACAACATGCCTGAAGAATTCTTAAAAGAAAACATCAAAAAACAAAAGATGACTAGTGAATACACTAAGAAAAAATTAGAAGAACTTAAACCTACAGAAGAAGAAATTCAAAAATATTATGACGACAACAAAGATTCTTTCTTCAAGGCAAAAGCATCTCACATCTTAGTTAGTGACTTAAAAGAAGCTAACTTAATCAGAAAAGAAATCAAAAAAGGTGGAGACTTTGCAAAGATAGCAAAAGAAAAATCTCTTGACCCAGGTTCAAAAGAAAATGGCGGATCACTTGGAGAATTTACAAATGGACAAATGGTTCCTGAATTTGACAAAGCAATAGCAAAGATGAAAGTCGGAGACATCTCTGAACCAATTCACACAAATTACGGTTACCATGTAATTAAACTTGAAGACAAAAAGCCACTTGAATTTAAAGATGTAAAGGCTCAAATCGAACAATTAGTTCAACAAGAAAAATTCACTAAATATCTACAAGACCTACACAAAAAAGCAAAAATTAAAGTTTATGCTGACACTAAAAAAGAAGTAGAGCTTCCAGATGAATTTAAAGATTATGGCGTAATCGAAAAACCAAAGACTGAAAAAAATAATGCTAAAGATGCAAAAAACAACAAGGCAAATGAAAAAACAAATGCAGCAAATAATTCAGCAAAAGAAAATACAAACAACGCAAAAGAAACTAAATAATTTAAAAGAAAAGAGTCCGGTAAAAGTTTTCCGGACTTTTTTTATGTTTTTTTCAAAAATTATTCCATAATTTGATATATAAACCACAATGAGAAACAGAGCAAATAAATACATTATTTTTCTGTAAAAAATTGGTGAAATTTGATGAAAAGATTTAAAAATCTGTTATAATGTATATAATTGTTTTCACAGATGAAATCTGTTAAAATATTTGACGGGCGAAATACTGTGGAGATGTTGAGGTGATTTTATGAGCTTTTCTTCCCAGGTAAAAGACGAAGTTGCCAAGTTAAAAGTAGATGAGAAGGGTTTAATATTATCTGAACTCTCAGGCCTTACACCAATGTGTTCCAAATTATATTACACTCACAATGGCCTTAGACTTGAGTATGTTACAGAAAACGCACCTACAGCCAGACGTGTTTTTACTTTTCTAAGAAGGTCATTTGGATTTGATGTTGAAGTCAGCAATGTAAAATCTAAACAGCTTAGCAAAAACTTATACATTATCAATATAGACGATAATGAGTCTTGCAGACTGCTCTTAGATGAGTTAAAATATATTAGAGGTGAAAACGTATTTACTATTAACTACTTGCCCTATGAGCTGACACAAAGCTCAAAAGAGAAAAAGGCCTACATAAGGGGCGCCTTTTTAGGGGCGGGCTCTGTAACAAATCCTGAAAAAAACTACCACTTGGAATTTGTCGCTGAAAATGAAGAGAGCGCCAACTTTTTGCAAGAGATGATAAACTCTTTTGGACTCTACTCAAAGGTAATAGAGAGAAAAGATAAATTTGTAGTTTATTTAAAAGAGGCGGAGCAGATAAGTGACTTACTTTCAATTATTGGTGCCTACAGATCAATGTTGGAATTTGAAAATATAAGAGTGATAAAGGACATGAGGAACAATGTGAACCGAATCGTAAATTGCGAGACGGCAAATCTTTCCAAAACTGTAAAATCTTCTTACGATCAAATTGAAGACATTAAAATAATTGATGAGAAACTGGGAATAGAAAATTTAGATGATGATCTAAGAGAGCTGGCGGAAATTAGGCTAAATGATAGATATTTAAGCCTAAAGGATATTGCAGAAATTTTAACACCGCAAGTTTCTAAATCAACAGTAAATTATAGATTTAAAAAAATTAAGAAAATCGCAGACAATCTAAGGGGTGATATTAATGAAAAGTAAATCAGTAGTACTTAACAATGAAGACGGACTCCACGCTAGAGCAGCGGCTTTATTTGTACGTGAAGCAAATAAATTTACAAGTGATATTAATTTAGAGGCACATGGAGAGAAGGTCAACGGAAAATCCATAATTGGTATAATGAGTTTGGGCGCATTTATCGGTGAAGAAATAACAATTTATGCTGACGGTGTGGACGAAGAAGAGGCCGTTGAAAAGCTTACAGAAATTGTTGAAAAAGAATTTTTAAATATTTGAGATTAGAGAGTTTTGACTTTGTTAAAACTCTTTTTTTATTGGGAGTTTGGTGAGTTGGGGTTTCATGGTGCTATAAATTTTCACATTATATCTCGAGAATATCTATTTCGAAGTCATCCTGAGCGGAGGAGGAGCACAGCGACGACGTAGTCGAAGGATCTGTAGAGTCGTGAGATCGATGTGTCATCGTCTTATTGATGAAGTGTTTAGGAGTTATATGCTACAGATGAGTTTTGATGTTTTCTCCTTTACGTAGATCCTTTAAGACGATAAGGTCTTGCTCGTTAACTTTGCAGATTCCTCGACTCGCCTTGCTCGCTCGAAATGACGGAGTGTAGGGGTCATGGCTCAAATAGGTCGTCACTATGTCTATGATTTAACAACTTCAAATGGCGAACACCCCATTAGACGTCATCCTGAGCAAGGAAAATTTATTTTACGCGTCGAAGGATCTGTAGGGTCGTGGTAGCGATGTGTTGTCATCTTGATGTGAATGTGTTTTGATGTAATTCTCTCCTTTAGATTGTTTCATCAAGACGCATAGGTCGTTTCTCCAGAAGGTGCAGATTCCTCGACTCGCCATGCTCGCTCGGAATGACGGGCAGGAGACAACGTCGAGTGTAATAATTTCATTATGACATCGGAGAAAGACCATTTCCAACGTCATCCTGAGCAAGGAAAATTTATTTTCCGCGTCGAAGGATCTATAGGGTCGTGGTAGCGATGTGTCATCGCCTTATTGATGAAGTGTTTAGGAGTAATATGCGGCAGACGAGTTTCGCAAAAAGCCGTTAAAAATTTCATTTGTTTGAGCAAGCCACAATAACCACCTTGAGTTAAAGAAAAAAGCTATAGAGAAAAAACTTAACAAAAATTACAACCTGCGAGTTATGAAATTTAGGCTTTTTGCGGATGACTAAAAGTCAGGTAAGTTCAACACGTTCTCCGAAGTGGGCGTTGGGGGTTAGGTTAGAGCGCGAGGAGAGGGAAGGGGACAATCGCAGCGCGTAAGCGGAAGCCCCCTTCCCTTCCTCGCATCGGGAATACAAAACGCAGTTTTAAAATAAATTTATGTTAAATATAAGTCTTTAGTTTATCTCGTCAAGACGCATAGGCTGTTTCTCCAGAAGGTGCAGATTCCTCGACTCGCTTTGCTCGCTCGGAATGACGGAGTGTAGGGGTCATGGCTCACATGGGTCGTCACTATGTCTATGATTTAACAACTTAAATGGCGAACACCCCATTAGACGTCATCCTGAGCAAGGAAAATTTATTTTACGCGTCGAAGGATCTGTAGGGTCGTGGTAGCGATGTGTTGTCATCTTGATGTGAATGTGTTTTGATGTAATTCTCTCCTTTAGATTGTTTCATCAAGACGCATAGGTCGTTTCTCCAGAAGGTGCAGATTCCTCGACTCGCCATGCTCGCTCGGAATGACGGGCAGGAGACAACGTCGAGTGTAATAATTTCATTATGACATCGGAGAAAGACCATTTCCAACGTCATCCTGAGCAAGGAAAATTTATTTTCCGCGTCGAAGGATCTATAGGGTCGTGGTAGCGATGTGTTGTCGTCTTAACACGAATGAGTTTTGATGTAATTCTCTCCTTTAGGTTATCTCGTCAAGACGCATAGGCTGTTTCTCCAGAAGGGGCAGATTCCTCGGCTCGCCTTGCTCGCTCGGAATGACGGAGTGTGAGGGGCGTCCTTCTGAGCAAGGAAAATTTATTTTCCGCGTCGAAGGATCTGTAGAGTTGTGGGAGCGATGTGTCATCGTCTTAACACGAATGAGTTTTGATGTAATTCTCTCCTTTAGGTTGTTTCATCAAGACGCATAGGCGAAGGTGGTATACTATAATCATAGAAAAACCTTAATGACAAAAACAGAAAAATGATTTGATTGCACTACAAGTATAAATTTTTAAAAGGACCTGTCAAGGGGCGTAGGAGCTTATGCCCTTGACAGA
>NZ_JBMNPQ010000041.1:0-13787 GCF_050943655.1 Peptoniphilus sp.
TCTTTAAACCATTAGTAAATTTCTTAAGTTCTCTTACATTTTTATCTTTATTATTCTGCCCATCTATTAAAGTATATTCAATAGTAACCCTATTGTTGATTTTATTTTGATAATATAATAATGATTCTTTGACAGCTTTTAAATTATATTTTTTATTAATCGGCATTATTTTAGATCTGTCTTCATCATTTGCTTGGTGTAGACTTAGTGCCAAATTTACTGGGATACCTTCATCTGCAAGTTTTTTAATGTTATCAGCTATCCCACATGTCGAAATAGTAATATTTCTATAACTTAAATTCTGTCCATTTTCATCGTGCAAAATTTTAATAAATCTGAGAACTTCATCAAAGTTATCAAGTGGTTCTCCACTGCCCATCAAAATTATATTTCCAACTTTGATATCATATTTATTTTCCACGGCATAAATTTGGCCAAGCATTTCTGATGCTTTTAAGTTTCTTATAATGCCCTCTTTAGTAGATGCACAAAAACTACAGCCCATTCTACAACCCACTTGAGTAGAAATGCACTGTGAATAACCAAACTTATATTTCATCAAAACACCCTCAATTAAATTATCATCCTCTAATTTAAAGAGCATTTTCTTAGTATCATCAATTTTTGAATCGTAAGTTTCATAAATTTCAGTTTTTGTTATCTTTTCATCTTTCATTATATTTAAAGCTTTAGAAGATAAATTTGAGTTTTCAACATCAGTTCTTCTTTTGTCGTGAAAAAAAGTAAAAAGTTGGTTTCCCCTAAATGACTTCTCGCCATTAGCCTCAAAAAAATCTCTAAGTTCTTCTAAATACATTGAATTTAAATCCATTAAACCACCTATAACTTAATCTATTATAACATCATATTTTCCCCAAATAAATACATATAATAATTTCAAGATATTTTTATAAGCCTCGTGATAGAAAATCCATCGCTATTATTTATATGTGGAAACATTTTGTAGGTATCATATCCTTCGATTTGTTCAATTTTAAAGTTTGAATTTTCTTTTAAAAATTTTGAAATTACATCTTCATTTTCAATTTTTGAAACAGAACATGTTGAATATACAATCGTGCCACCTGGTTTTATATATTTCTTTGCATTTTCCAAAATGCTAATTTGTATCTTTGATAAATTTTCTATATCCTCTATATTTTTATTCCATTTTATGTCCGGTTTTTTTCTGTATAGTCCAATTCCTGAACAAGGTGCATCGACAAGACAGTAGTCAAATTCGTTTTCAAAATCTTTATTAAAAATAGTCGCATCGTTTAGTTTAGTCTTTATATTTGTAGAACCCAGTCTCTTGGCATTCTCAATAATTGTATTTAGTTTTGCTTTATTTTTGTCACAGGCAATTACTTCACCAGTGTTTTCCATTATGGCAGAAATATGCGTAGTCTTTCCTCCTGGAGATGCGCATAGGTCTAGCACTTTAGAGTCTTTATCTGGATTTAAATATTCTGAAACTAATATTGATGCCAAATCTTGGACATAAAAAAAGCCCTTACTAAACAAATCGCTATCTATTATTCCCTCTGGATTTTCAATATTTAGAGCATTATTATAGTGCGTCTTGGTATAAGAAAATCCCTCTTTACCAAGTTCTTTTATAAAATCATCTCTATTTATTTTAAGAGTGTTTATGCGAACTGTAAAAGGTGGCATTTCGTTATTTGATTTCAATAATTTTTTTGTGAAATCTTCTGAATAATTATTGTAAAAATATTCAGTATAAAATCTTGGATGTGAATAATAAGTGCTTAAATTATCTATGCTGTCCTTAATTTTTACCTGTGGCTTATTTTCTAGTTTTGAAATAGTTCTAAGTATTCCGTTAGTAAATCCAACGGACCCTTTATTTCCATAAATTTTTGCCAACTCAACAGATTCAGAAATAATTGAATAATTTGGAACTCTATCTAGAAAAAACATTTGATAAATAGACATCTCCAAGATTGTCAAGATTATTTTGTGAATCTTACTAAACTTAATCTTGGAGTATGCCCTTACCACATAATCTAAATAAGTTCTATTGCGGACCACGCCTGTCGTAATTTCTTTAATGAAGGCGTAGTCTCTCTTATCTATTTTGGAATAACTCAAAATTTCTAGTTGTTCTTCTAAAAATGCACCTTTATAAAAAACATCGTTTAAAATTAAAAGTGCCTTCTCTCTTGCATTTTTCATTAATCTCTTCTTCCAAATATGCTAAGTAGCCTTAAAAATTGACCAATTGCAACAAGTGTTGCTGCAACATAAGTTAAAGCTGCTGCACTTAAAACTGCATTTGTTCCTTCCAAATCTTGATCATTTAAAATTCCATTTGCAAGCTCTGCCCTTGCTCTGTTAGATGCATTATATTCAACGGGAAGAGTAACTATTTGAAATAGTACTGCAAAGAAGAATAATGCTACACCTAGTTGCACAAAAAATGTTGAGAAGAAAAATCCAAGTATTATCAAGAAAAAGCTAAGTTGTGTCCCCAAATTAGCTAGTGGAACAAGGCTTGCTCTAACTCTAAGTGGAGTGTATCCTTCTGCATCTTGTAAGGCATGACCTACTTCATGGGCTGCAATAGAAACAGATGCAATAGATCTATTTCTATAAACATCATCTGATAAATTTAATGTCTTATCCCTTGGATCATAGTGGTCGGTTAGCTCACCATTTATTCTTCTAATTTGGACATCATAAAGTCCATGTCTATCTAAAATCTCTCTTGCAGCTTCTTCTCCACTCATATAAGAACTAGAAGCTACTTTTTTATATTTACTATAAGCAGAGCTTATTTTTGACTGAGCATAAATAGCCAGAATCATTCCCGGCAAAATATAAATTAAATAGTCAAATCCGTAAAATCCATACATATCATTTACCTCCTAATTTATATCCTTCTTCAAAAGAATTTCCTCTTAAGAAATCACTTATTGCCATTGCCCTCTTACCTGGAGCTTGTACTTCTTTTACAGAAATAGCTCCGTCTAAAGTCTTTATTACGAGCTCGTCTTTTGCCTTTAGAATAGTTCCAGCTTCCACATCATCTTTATTTTCTATAGCACATGCATCGTATATTTTATAGAGCATGTCCTTATAATAAAATCTTGCACCATATTTTGGACTAAGACCTCTTATTAAATTTACAACTTCTTTAGAATTCTTGTTAAAGTCAAGATTTAAGGTCTCTTTATTTATCTTTTCTGCATAAGTCATTTGACTGTCATCTTGTGGAATAAACTCAATTTCTTTAACTTCTGCTTCTTTTATAAATTCTTCTAGAAGATTAGATCCAAGTATTGCCAATTTATCCTCAAGCTCTCCTGCATTCATTCCGTCAATTTCTATTTCTTTGACATGACTTACTGCACCTGTATCAAGACCTTTTTCCACTTTCATTAAACTTACGCCAGTCTTGTCAAATCCTTCTATAATGCTTCTATTAATTGGAGCTGCTCCTCTAAGCTTTGGAAGAAGTGATGCGTGAATATTTATAATATATCTCTTTGGTATCTGCAATATTTCTTCTGTAAGCAACTGTCCATAAGCAACTACGACTATAATATCTGGCTCGTGAGATTTTAATTTTTCAACTGACTCTTTTGAAT
The DNA here is from genome assembly GCF_050943655.1 of Peptoniphilus sp. Lineage (GTDB taxonomy): Bacteria > Bacillota > Clostridia > Tissierellales > Peptoniphilaceae > Peptoniphilus_A. The sequence continues at coordinate 3,612 of NZ_JBMNPQ010000041.1, forward strand.
TTACATTCTCAGGTTGAAATACTTCAAGTGCAAGTTCCTTAGCCTTTATCTTTACTGGAGTCTCTTTAAGCTTTTTGCCTCTACCTTTTCTCTTATCTTCTTGTGAAACTACAAGATCTACATCCCCAAGAGTATTTAATTTTTCTAACATTGGAACTGCAAATTCAGGCGTTCCCATAAAAATAAATTTCATCTTAACCCTCTTCTGGCAAGTAAATATCAATAGCTTTGTCTGTGAAAAGTATTCCGTCTAAGTGATCCACTTCATGTTGTATAATTCTTGCAAAGAAATCAGTGGCATTTAAACTTTTTTTATTTCCATCAATATCCATGTATTCAACATCGATATTTGTAGCTCTTTCTACTGTTCCCTGTTTAAGTGGCACAGAAAGACAACCTTCTAAATCCACAGCTTTGCCTTCTTTGTGAGTTATGACTGGATTAATCATATACATTCTCTTTCTATTTACTTCTTCCCTGTCATCAATTACGATTACTCTTTTTAGAATCCCAACTTGAGGAGCTGCAAGTCCAACTCCTGGAGCTTCATCCATTGTCTCAAACATATCTTGGATTAATTCTTTTAATCTGTCATCAAACTTTGTAACTTCTCTTGATTTCTTTCTTAGTAATGGATCTTCATCTGTTCTTATTACTCTTTTTGCCATATTATCACCCTTATGAATCTATATTTAAAAAAACTTTGTCTTCATTTAATATTTTACTATCAATTATTACCCTATTTATGACTTCTATTAACAAATTAAGCTCACTGGGACTAACCTTCACACTAAACTTAGTCTTAAACATATTTTTTATTTTTGGCATTTTTATTAATTTTGTAACTTTAATCTCAAAGTCATTTGTATTTTTTGCCAAAAGATTTAAAAAATAATCGGCCCATTTATAAGATAAATTTTCGTTTACAGACGCAATCTCAACATCAATTAATTTAGCAAACGGAGGATACTCAAATAACTTTCGCTCGCTTAGTTCGTATTCAAAAAAATCTTCAAAATTTCCGTCTGCAGAATATTTAATCACTTCACTAGTTGGATTGTATGTTTGAATAATTACTTCTCCTTTTTTGGAAGCTCTGCCAGCTCTTCCCGAAACTTGTGTGATGAGCTGAAATGTATTTTCTGTGGCCTTATAATCGGAAACATACATGGATAGATCCGCAGCTATTATTCCAACAAGAGTCACATTTTCAAAATCAAAACCCTTGGAAATCATCTGAGTGCCCACAATTACATCAGCTTCTCCATCTTTAATTTTTTTATAAAAATTATTGTAAGAGTCTTTCTTTGAAGTGGTATCTCTATCCATCCTAATTACTCTAGCATATGGGAACAATTTTTGTACTTCTTCTTCAACTCTTTGAGTTCCTATGCCAAACTGCTTAATAAATTTCGAACCGCAACTTGGACAAACTTTGGGCACAGGTTTTGTACTTCCGCAGTAGTGACAAATAAGTCTATTAATAGGTTTGTGATAAGTCATTGAAATATCACAGTTTTCACACTTAATAACTTCTCCACAGGATCTGCATGATATAAAATTAGAAAATCCTCTTCTATTTAAAAATAAAATTATCTGTTCATTTTTTGAAAGCTTCTCCTTCATCGCCTCTTGAAGGTCTTTGCTAAAGATTGAAATATTACCACTTAAAAGCTCATCTCTCATGTCGACTATTTGTGTCTTTGGCATAACAGAACCTTTAGTTGCTCTATTCATAAGCTTTAATAAGTTGTATTTTCCTTCTTTTGCATAATAATAACTTTCAACAGAGGGCGTCGCAGAACCAAGTATGAGTTTTCCTTTATCTTTAATTCTTCTCTTTGCAACTTCAATTGTGTCATACTTTAAACCATCGTGCAGATCGTAGGATGAGTCGTGGGACTCGTCTACAATAATCATCTTTAAATTTTTAAATGGTGCAAAAACTGCAGATCTTACTCCAACGACAATTTTTACTTCACCATTTAAAATTTTTCTGTATTCATCGTATCTTTCACCTGCAGATAGTTTCGAATGAATAATTGCTACTTTTCCATCAAATCTGCCCTTAAATCTATCAATCATCTGCGGAGTAAGTCCAATTTCTGGCACAAGTACTATGGCATCTCCTCCATCTTCAATTATTTTTTTGACAAGATGAATATAGACCTCTGTCTTGCCGCTTCCAGTTAAACCGTAAAGTAGAGATACTTCTTTTTTGGAACTAATTATTTCATTGTAGGCTCTTAATTGCTCTTGATTTAGGCGGTGAATAACACTATTTGTCCTTGCAGATTTTGGAGTCCTAGTTATTTCTTTTTTGTATTCTACAATTAATCCCTTATCAATCAGTGACTTTATAGGTGACTGAGAAATTTGTAATTTTTGCATTACATCTTTTCTTGAGACCTCATTTTTTTCTGAAATAAAATTAAACACATTTCTTTGCTTCTCAGTTAATTGTGCGAGTGCGTTCATATCAATATCATCTGATACTTTTAAAAAATTAATCATAAAAGGCTTAACTTCTACTATGGGAAGATACTCATAGGAAACAAAACCATTTTTTCTAAGTTTAGAAATGAATTTTCTATCATCTTCATTTAAATCTTCATATAATGTTTCAAGATTTATTTCATTAAGTCTTTTTAGATCTTCGCCATAGGGATATTTTATTATTTTTATTTTTTTCTTTATTTTTTGGAGATTTCCTGGTGGAAGAATAGGACTAAAAGCTTTTGAATATCCAACTAAATATCTATCTTTCATCCAAACCCCAAGGTCAATTAGCTCTTTTGATATTATTGGCTCGTCATCTAAAACTCTTTCTATTCTTTTTAATTTATCTCTATACTCTCCATTGTAAGTATCTGAAATAGACAGAACTATGCCCACCCTATATCCATTGCCAAAGCTTACGAGAACTCTCTTGCCGACATCGACATCGTCGCTTTCTTTTGCCAAATATGTGTATAGAGTGTCAATTTTATGGAAATTATTTTCAATAAATATATCTACAAACATTTCTTCACCTACAAAAGAGCTAGATTTCTCTAGCTCATTAGTCTTTTTACTCTGTCTAAAATTTCATTTGCAAGGTCTGATTTACTCATTATTTCCAAATCATCAACCTTTTCTCTATCAATAATTGAAACAATATTTGTATCAGTGCCAAATCCGGCGCCTTCTTTTTTAATATTGTTTACAACTATCATGTCAAAATTCTTCTTCTCTAACTTTTCCTTTGCATATTCGTAAATATTATTTGACTCTGCTGCAAATCCAACAATAAGTTGATTCTTTTTCATCGCACCATAATGACGTGCAATGTCCGGGTTCTTTTCCATTTCTAAACTATTAAGATCACCTTTTGCTGTCTTTTTAATCTTTTCTTCAGAATAATTTTTTGGCCTGTAATCAGCAGGTGCAGCCGCCTTTATAAGAACATCTGAGTCTTCAAAATATTCACCAACTGCATCAAACATATCTCTTGTAGTCTTAACATTTACAAAATTATCAACTTTTGGAGGAGTTATGCTCGTTGGGCCTGAAATTAGTGTAACGTGAGCTCCACGTTTTTTTGCACAATTGGCAAGAGCATAACCCATTTTGCCCGATGAGTGATTAGTTAGATATCTAACTGGATCAAGTGGCTCAATAGTAGGGCCTGCTGTTATAACAAATTTTTTGCCTGATAGATCTTTTTCTGTAAGAAGAGAATCAATTTCATCAACAATCTCTGATGGCTCAAGCATCTTTCCACTGCCATAATCATTGCAAGCTAGGACATCTGTTGCAGTGCCAAGAACTATTACTCCGCGATCTTTTAGAGTTTTCATGTTCTTCTGATTAGCTTCACTTTCAAGCATTACAGTATTCATTCCCGGCGCAATCATTACAGGACATCTCGATGCCATAAGAACTGTTGTGAGCATATCATCAGCAATTCCATTTGCAAATTTACCTATTACATTTGCTGTTGCAGGTGCTATCACTATAATGTCAGCCCATTTCGCCAATGAAATATGTTCAACATCCATATTAAAAAGTTGATTAAACATTTCTACATGACATACATTGTTTGACATTGTCTGGAAAGTCAGAGGTGTGACAAATTCAGTCGCGTTATTTGTCATTACAACCTTAACTTCTGCACCATTTTTTCTTAGTAGGCTGCATATTCCTGGAGATTTATAAGAAGCAATTCCTCCAGCAACTCCAAGCAGTACTTTTTTGCCTTTTAACATCCTATTCCTCTTCTATTTCTTCTTGAGTTTCAGGGTTCAAAAAATATTCTCTTTTTAATTTGTCTATTAGTTCAGCTCTTTGCTTTTTTATTCTTTCATCATATTCAGCATCGCTCATCTTTTCGCCAAACTTAACTTTTCTTGCCATAATTTCTTCTATAGCAATAGTTACTGGTTTATTTGATTTAGTCTCTACCAATTTTGGATTATTATCAACTAATTTTCTAGCTCTCTTTGATACTAGCATTACTAGTTCATATCTTGAGTTAGTTATTTCTTGTATTTCTTCAAAAGATGGTATAATCATTTTTTATTTTCTCTCTCCTCTGCTTGTACTTCTCTTTTTATATCTTTATGTCTCTTTACACGCAGTTTTTCAGCTGCAATAATATTTTCAATATCCTTTACAGCATTTTCTATATAATCATTTATGACAAAATAATCATATTCACCAACAAAATCTAGCTCTTTAAAAGCATTTCTATATCTTGTCTCTATTTCATCTTCAGTTTCAGTGTCTCTTTTAACGAGTCTTGATTTTAATTCATCCATTGTTGGAGGTATTAAGAATACAAAGACTGCATCCTTATATTTTTTCTTAACTTGAAGTGCTCCTTGTACATCAATTTCTAGTAGTACAATCTCACCCTTATCTATTTCGTCAAAAACAAATTTCTTAGGAGTGCCATAATAATTTGTGTGTACAAAGGCATGTTCCAATAATTCATCATTTTCAACCATTCTCTCAAACTCTTCTATAGAAGTAAAAAAGTAATTTTCTCCATTTACTTCACCAGGTCTTGGCATACGAGTTGTAACTGAAGTTGAAAATATAATATCTTTATTTTGTTCCATTAAAGCTTCGCTTACTGTTCCCTTTCCTGAGCCTGAAGGTCCAGAAAGAACTAATAAAAATCCGCCGTCCAAATTATCACCATCCTAATCATTTTCTAGTCTTTGATATATAGTTTGAGGAGCAACACTTGCGAGTATTATTTGAGCCGTATCCATTACAACAATGGAACGAGTCTTTCTGCCGTAAGTTGCGTCTATGACATTATTCTTCTGTCTTGAATCGCTAATAAGCCTTTTTAGTGGCGCAGAATCTGGAGATAGTACAGCTATTATTCTAGATTCATTGATCATATTACCAAATCCAATATTAATCATTTAAACTCCTATTCAACATTTTGTACTTGTTCTCTTAACTTTTCTATTTCTGATTTTAGTTCAACAACTAAATTTAAAGTTTCAATATCATTTGATTTAGAACCAATGGTATTAGCTTCGCGGTTGAATTCTTGCAATAGAAAATCCAGTTTTCTGCCAACTGCTCCATTGGAATTTATTATATCATTAAAACTCTTAACATGTATAAATAATCTCGTAATTTCTTCATCAATTGACAGCTTGTCCAAAAGAATGGCAATTTCTGTCAATATGCGAGCTTCTTCTACTTCACTTTCTTCTAAGTATTTATCAATTCTATCGCGAAGCTTTACTTCATTTTCCTTTAAAGTAATTGGAGCTCTCTTTTGTATCTTTTGTACAAGTGAATTTATGTTAGATAATTTAACTTCAAAATCTTCTTTTAATTTTGAACCTTCAACTTCTCTCATGCCGATTAATCCGTTTACTGCCTCTTCTGTAGTTTGTAATAGATAAGCCTTAATAACATCTGGATCAATTTCTGCATCAGAAATATTAACTACATCAGGCATAGACAAAATTTTTGAAGTTGTAATGTCATTTTCAATATCATATTTGGAACCCATAATGAGTCCTGCTTCATAATATTTTTTTGCCAATGTGTAGTCAATTTCTAAGTCTACATTATCTGAATTCAAAAATTCAAAATTAATAAATACATCGACTTTTCCCCTGTTTAATTTTTGTTTAAGTAGACTTTTAATCTCTTCTTCTGCAAATAATAAAAATCTTGGAAGTCTTGTATTTATATCGAGAAATCTATTATTAACCGACTTAATCTCAACTTTAATATGATAGTTTTCATCCTTAAACTCAGATAGGCCATATCCTGTCATACTTTTCATAAGAACTCTCCTTAGAGAATAATAAGCACCTTAAAGTGCTTATTATTTTACTTAACTACTATATTCAAAATTTTATTTGGAATATAAATTTTCTTTATTATCTTTTTATTTTCGGTGTTTTTGTTGAAAGATTCATCTTCTTCAGCAATCTTTAAAACATCTTCTTCTGAAGAGTCTCTTTCAATCTTTATTGTATATCTAACTTTTCCATTAAACTGAACAGGAATTTCAATCTCGTTATCTATTGTCTTGGATTCATCATATTTTGGCCAGCTAGCTTCATTTAATACTCCCCCAAGTTCACAAACTTCCCAAAGTTCTTCAGTAATGTGAGGAGCTACTGGATTTAGAAGTATTAAGAAAGTTCTAAGATCTTCTTTAGTTATTTTTCCAAGATTATTAAATTCATTAGTTAGACTCATTAGTGCAGCAATTGATGTATTCGCTTTTAGATTTAGGTAGTCGTGTGTAACTTTTTTAATTGTCTTATGAATTTCAGACTCAAGTTCTTTTGAATATTCATCTTTATCGACAACTAAATCTTGAAGGTTCCACACTCTTTCCATAAATCTTCTACAACCTTTAACTCCGTTTTCAGACCATGGAACTGGCTTTTCGAAGTCACCAATAAACATCTCGTAGCATCTTAATGTATCTGCACCGTATTCACTTACAATGTCATCTGGGTTTACTACATTGCCTCTTGATTTTGACATTTTTTCATTGTTGTTACCTAAAATCATTCCATGAGAGGTTCTCTTTTTATAAGGTTCTTTAGTTGGAACTACTCCAATATCATATAGGAATTTATGCCAAAATCTTGAATAAAGAAGGTGAAGTGTTGTGTGTTCCATTCCACCATTGTACCAGTCTACTGGCATCCAATAACGAAGAGCTTCCTTGCTTGCAAGTTCTTTGTCATTGTGAGGATCAGTATATCTTAAGAAATACCAAGATGAACCAGCCCATTGTGGCATTGTGTCTGTTTCTCTTTTTGCAGGTCCACCACATTTTGGGCAAGTTGTGTTAACCCAATCAGTCATGCTTGCAAGTGGGGATTCCCCAGAATGTGTCGGTTCATAATTTTCTACTTCTGGAAGAAGTAATGGCAAATCTTCTTCATCTAGTGGAACATAACCACATTTTTCACAGTGAACTATAGGTATTGGCTCTCCCCAATATCTTTGTCTTGAGAATACCCAGTCACGCAATTTATAATTTATCTTCTTGTGTCCAAGATTATTTTCTTCAAGATATTCAATCATTTTTTTGATTGCATCTTTAACTTCAAGACCATTTAAAAATCCTGAGTTAATCATTTTTCCGTGATCTGTATCAGCATTAGCTTTTTCGCTAATGTCGCTTCCTTCAATTACTGGAATAATTCCTTGATTAAATTTCTTAGCAAATTCATAGTCCCTGTCATCGTGTGCTGGAACGGCCATTATGGCACCAGTGCCATATCCCATCATTACATAATCAGATATCCAAATTGGAATTTCTTTATTAGTAATAGGATTTATTGCCTTTAGTCCTTTAATCTCAACGCCAGTTTTATTTTTATCAAGTTCTCTTCTTTCAAAGTCACTCTTCTTTGCAACTTCTTCTTTGTAGGCATTAAGTTCGTCTATATTTTCAATTTTTTCTTGATATTTTTCAATAATAGGATGTTCAGGCGCAATTACCATATATGTCGCGCCAAAAATTGTGTCTGGTCTTGTAGTGAATACTTCAAGTTCTTCATCAATGTCTTTTAATTTAAAATTGATGCTTGCCCCTTCACTTCTTCCAATCCAATTTTTTTGTTGTGCAACAACGCGGTCAATAAAATCAAGATCATCTAAGTCGTCTATCAATCTATCAGCATACTCAGTTATTTTTAGCATCCACTGACTTTTAACTTTTCTTACAACTTCGTGTCCACATCTTTCACATTTTCCGCCCACAACTTCTTCGTTAGAGAGTCCAATTAGACATGAAGGGCACCAGTTTATTGGCATTTCTTGTTTATATGCAAGACCTTTTTTAAATAATTGTAAGAAAATCCATTGTGTCCACTTGTAATAATTTGGATCAGTTGTGTTTATTTCTCTTGACCAATCAAAAGAAAAACCAATTGATTTTAATTGCTTTTTAAAATGATCCACATTGTTTTTAGTTACGATTGCTGGATGAATTTTATTTTTGATGGCAAAATTTTCAGTTGGAAGTCCAAATGCATCCCAACCCATTGGATATAGTACATTATATCCTTGCATTCTCTTTACTCTAGAAACTATATCTAGGGCTGTGTAAGGGCGTGGATGTCCAACATGTAGTCCTTGTCCTGATGGATAAGGAAACTCTACTAGTGCATAAAACTTTTCTTTATCTGAATTATTTTCACACACAAAAGTTTCGTGCTCATCCCAATAATCTTGCCACTTTTTTTCTATTATACCTGGATTATATTCTCTCATTCATTTCTCCTAAAATTCAGCATTTCCTACAGTTCTTGGGAAAGGTATTACGTCTCTTATGTTTTTCATTCCTGTGATATACATTACTGCTCTTTCAAAACCTAAACCAAATCCAGAGTGAACAACAGATCCATATCTTCTTAGATCAAGATACCAATCATAAGTGTCCATATCCATGTTTAGATCTTTCATCTTTTCTTCAAGTATATCTAGTCTGTGCTCTCTTTGAGATCCACCAATAATTTCTCCAACTCCCGGAACTAGAAGGTCCATAGCTGCTACAGTTTTCTTGTCTTCATTTTCATACATATAAAAAGCCTTTATTTCCTTAGGATAATCTGTTACAAATACTGGTTTTTTATAAACTTCTTCTGTTATATATCTTTCGTGTTCTGTTTGTAAATCAATTCCCCAGCTAACTGGATATTTAAATTCTCTATCAGCTTTTTCTAATATTTCAATAGCTTTTGTATAAGTTATTCTTGCAAATTCATTTTGAGCTACATTGTTTAATCTTTCTAAGAGACCTTTGTCGATAAATTTATTGAAAAATTCCATTTCTTCTGGAGCATGCTCAAGAACATAGCTAATGATATATTTTAACATCTCTTCTGAAACGTCCATGTTTACATTTAAATCTGCAAATGCCATTTCAGGTTCAATCATCCAAAACTCAGCAGCATGTCTTTGAGTGTTTGAATTTTCTGCTCTAAATGTTGGTCCAAATGTATATATGTTTTTAAAAGCAAGTGCAAAAGCTTCAGCTTCTAGTTGTCCTGATACAGTAAGACTTGTCTTTTTATTGAAGAAGTCCTTTGAATAATCAACCTTATCTGCTCCAGATTGAAGTAATTTATTCATATCTATTGTTGTAACTTGGAACATCTCACCTGCACCTTCTGCATCGGATGCAGTAATTATTGGAGCGTGAACATATACAAATCCTTTTTGTTGAAAGAATTCATGTATTGCAAATGCAATTAGAGATCTTACTCTAAAAACTGCATTAAATGTATTAGATCTTGGTCTAAGATGTGCAATAGTTCTTAAGTATTCCATTGTATGTCTTTTCTTTTGAAGCGGATAAGATGCATCAGAAATATCTTCAGCTTCTATTTTTGTTGCTTGTATTTCAAAAGATTGTTTTTGTCCAGGTGACTCAACTAATTTTCCAGTCACTTTAAGGGATGAACTTATTGTATATTTATCTATTTCATCAAAGTTTTCTAATTCTTTTCCATAAACTACTTGGATTGGATTAAATAAAGTACCATCAGTTAATTCTATAAATCCAAAGTTTTTTGATGCCCTAGCTGTTTTTATCCAGCCTTCAATTGTGATTTCTCTGTTTAGATATTTTTCTGGGCTAGTAAAAATATCTCTAATACTAATTCCCATAACTCCTCCTACTATTCT
>NZ_JBMNPQ010000042.1:0-13341 GCF_050943655.1 Peptoniphilus sp.
CTCCATTAAATTATATTTTAAAATTTCATCATCTTCTAATGTTTCAAAAATAACTAGATTATCATCTTCAAAAACAGGAAGGATCATATTCTTTTTGCAAAAAGTTTCAGTTATCTTTGAAATTAAATCTTTAGAAATATTAGACATAATTATCTCCTGTAATCACAAGTATTGTTGCTGCATTTTATGACAGTTTTTTTGCCTGACTTAGTTTCAGTTAATATGCTTCCACATTTTGGACACTTTTCGTCAATTGGTTTGTTCCATGATACAAAGTCGCAGTCTGGGAAGTTATCACATCCATAAAATATCCTGCCCTTTTTGCTTCTCTTAACAACAATCTCGCCATCTTTACACTTAGGACATTTAACACCAATTTTTTCAACGAGCGGTTTTGTATTCCTACACTCTGGGAAACCAGGACATGCCAAGAATTTTCCGTAACGGCCCATTTTTATTACCATGTTTCTGCCACATTTTTCGCAGATTACATCAGTAACTGGATCTTCAATTTCAACTTTTTCTATATTTTCATAAGCTTTTTCCAAATCTTTTTCCAGTCCACCGTAAAAAGATCTGATGAGTTCCTTCCAATACTTTTCACCGTCGGCAATTTGGTCAAGCTCCGTTTCCATCTCTGCTGTAAACTTTTTGTCTACCAAGTCTTTGAAGTTTTCCTTCATAATGTCATTTACAGTTAGACCTAGTTCTGTTGGCACAAATCTTTTTTCTTCAAGCACCACATAATATCTACTCTTAAGCGTTGTAATTGTAGGCGCATAAGTTGAAGGTCTTCCTATTCCTAATTCTTCAAGCTCTTTAATTAGAGATGCTTCGTTGTACCTTGCTGGAGGATTTGTGAAGTGTTGCTCTTTTAAAATATCTTTAAATTTTAAAACTTGTCCCTCAGTTAAATCAGGAAGAGCTTTCTTAATCTCTTTAGCAAGCACATCTTCATAGACTTTTAAAAATCCTTCGAATTCAAGTTTTGAACCATTAATTCTAAATATTTGATCATTTGAATTTATATCAGCTGAAACTGTCTCATAAATTGCATCGGCCATTAGTGAGGCAACAAATCTTTTCCAAATTAGTGAGTATAATTTAAATTGATCTTTAGAAAGAGACTCATTAATTGAATAAGGCGTCTTGAAAACATCAGTCGGCCTGATACATTCGTGAGCGTCTTGAATTTTTTCATTTGGCTTGGATTTTTTGGAAATCTTTCCTTCCAAGAACTCTTTGCCATAATTATCTTCGATATATTTAAGTCCAGCATTTCTTGCGTCATCAGAAATTCTTGTGGAGTCAGTTCTCATATAAGTTATAAGACCAACAGATCCCTCTCCTGGAATCTCAACACCTTCATACAAACTCTGTGCAACCATCATAGTCTTTCTAGTTGGAAAATTAATTTTTCTGGATGCATCCTGTTGCATAGTTGAAGTTGTGTAAGGGTTTGAAGATTTTTTGGATCTCTTTCCCTTTTTTATTTTTTCTACATGAAAGTCATCTTTGTCGACAGAATTAATTACATCATCTGCATCTTTTTCATTTTTAAGTTCATTTTTTACTACCTTGCCATTTTCTTTAATGCCAAAATAATCAACCAAAACTTTCTTTCTTCCGCTTCTGAGGTCAGCCTGTATAGTCCAGTACTCTTCAGGGATAAAATTATTTATTTCCTCTTCCCTATCACAAATTAACTTCAAAACAACTGACTGAACCCTACCTGCAGAAAGTCCTGACTTTACTTTCTTCCAAAGTAGAGGTGAAATTTTATATCCAGCTAATCTATCAAGTTCACGCCTTGCTTGTTGTGCATCAACTAGATTCATATCAATAGATCTTGGGTTTTTGATTTCTCTTTTAACAGTGTCTTTAGTTATTTCATTAAATGTAACTCTATTTTTCCCCTCTGGATCTAAATCTAAAATATGAGCTAAGTGCCAAGAAATTGCTTCTCCCTCTCTATCGGGGTCGGTTGCGAGAATTATATTATCTGCTTTTTTTGCTTCTTTTTTTATTTCATTTATTAATTTTCCCTTGCCCCAAATATTCATATATTGTGGTTCAAAGTCGTTTTCAATATCAATACCTAGTTTCGATTTAGGCAAATCTCGTACGTGACCAACAGACGCAACTACCTTGTAGTTTCGACCTAACATTTTTTTAATTGTCTTTGCTTTTGTTGGTGACTCTACGATTACTAGATTTTTCGCCAAGATTAAACTCTCCCATCTATTCAAAATAATATTTACTCTTAATGTATTTTTATTCATTGTAACATAAATCAAATTTCTTCAATAATATAAATTTGAAAATTTCAAGAATTAAAACTATAGAGTATAGTAATATCATTTTTGATAACTGTCAAATAAAAAGAGACGATTTTAAAATAAAGTCTTAAATTCATTCATAGAAAAACGCTCAATTGCTCCCTTAAGTTCAAGCATCGTGAGAATTTTATTTATATAGATTATATCCTTATTAAGTTTTGCAGAAATATCATTGGCACTTCCCAGCCCATCTTTTAATAAATTAAAAACTACTAGCTCCTCTGCATCAAGGTCAATATCAAAATCTAAATTTGAATTACTTTTCATGTCTGGATATAAATCTAAAATGTCCTGAACTTCAATTAGTGGAATGGCACCGTCGCGAATTAATTTATTTGTACCAACAGAGTAAGTTGAATTAATATTCCCAGGCACACTTAAAATTTCTCTGCCCTGTTCAGCGGCAAGCCTTGCAGTTATTAGGCTTCCACTTTTATCTTTTGCCTCCACAACAACTACTGCATCAGAAAGCCCCGAAATTATTCTGTTTCTCATTGGAAATGTGTATGTATTGGCGTGAAGTCCCATGGGAAATTCACTAATAACTGCACCGTGAGAATTAATTATCTCATCATAAAGATTTCTATTTCTCTTTGGATAAACTACATCTACTCCCGAACCAAGAACTGCAACTGTATTTAGATTATTATAAAGAGCTCTCTTGTGCGCGAGTGAGTCAATTCCATAAGCCATTCCACTTACGATAGTAAAGTCATAACCTTTTAGTCCATCGATTAATCTATTTACAACATTTTCTCCATAACTTGTGTGCTTTCTTGCTCCGACAAAAGCTAGAGGATTTTTAAGTTTTAAATCGCCCTTAATATATAAAACTGAAGGAGGATCTTCGATGTAGCTAAGACTCTTTGGATAGTCATCATCTAGTATAGTTACAATTTTTATTTCTTTCGCGCGTGCTTCTTCTTTTACACTTTCTAAAATTTCATCAATCTTTGGGTGCATCTCATGCAACTTGTCATTTGACCTTTTAGAAAGAACCTCTTCCTCTACAAAGTCGACGGAATCAAAATTTTCAACTTCAATCTCATTATCGTGAAGAAAATTATAAACTTTTAGAGCATTTTCACTCAAAAAATTTAGAGAATTTAGAAAAATTAATAAATCTCTATCTTCCAAATCAATCACCCCAAAATTTATTGTCAGCAGAGCGGTACTGAATGCTTTCCAAAATATGATCTTCAGTTATATTGTCCTTGCCGTCTAAATCAGCAATTGTCCTTGCAGTTTTTAAAACTTTATTGTACGTCCTTGCAGACATTGCATATTTTTTAAAGGCAAACTCCAAAATCCTCTTGGAATTTTCATCTAAATTGCAATATTTCTTTAAATCTTTCTCTGGAATTTCGGAATTATATTTATAAGTCTTATCCTTAAATCTTTCTTTTTGAATTTCACGAACATTCTCTACTCTCTTCCTAATATCAGAAGAGCTTTCGCCACTTCTATCTGAAGATATTTCTTTATAATCAACCTCTTCAACTTCTAGGTGTATGTCAATCCTATCTAGTAGTGGATGAGAAATTTTAGATAAGTATCTAGAAATTTCATAAGGACTGCAAGTGCACTCATGATTCTTCGAATTATGATATCCACATGGACATGGGTTAAGTGCACATACCAGCTGGAAGTCTGCCGGATATTTTACATTTGCGTTTGCTCTTGATATGTTTATTTCCTTAGACTCCATTGGCTGACGCAAAACTTCAAGCACAGATTTTGAAAATTCTGGCAATTCATCCAAAAATAATATTCCGTTGTGAGCAAGTGAAATCTCGCCCGGCTTTGGAATTCTGCCGCCGCCAATTAATGAAACTGCCGATGCAGTGTGGTGAGGAGATCTAAAAGGTGGAACTGTTATTAAACTGTTATCCTCTAGCAGTCCTGAAATTGAATAAATTTTTGTTACTTCAATTGCCTCTTCAAAGTCAAGCGGTGGAAGTATTGTAGGAAGTCTTTTAGCTGCCATAGTCTTTCCAGATCCAGGTGAACCAATAATTAATATATTTGACTTTGCACAAGCTGCAATCTCCATTGCTCTTTTTAAGTTTTCTTGTCCCTTTATGTCTGAAAAATCAAGTTCATGCTTTACTTTTTCTCTAAAAAATTCTCCAACGGACCTTTCTATCTCAATGCTACCTTGTAAAAAAGAAACAACTTCTTCTAAAGATTTCACTGGATAAATTTCCACGTCGCTAATTATGGAACACTCTTTTCTATTTTCATAGGGCACGATGAATTTTCTAAATCCCTTCTCACGCATGGAGATAACCATTGGAAGTGCACCAGCTATTTTATTTACCTTGCCATCTAAAGAGAGCTCACCCAAATAAATATAAGAATTGTCTTCAAGCTTTAGTTCTTCGTCGAGACTTAAGATTGCCATTGCGATTGCAAGATCAAGCTGCGTCCCATCTTTTCTAAGATCTGCAGGCGCAAGGTTTATTGTGAGTTTTTTTCTTGGAAATGAATATCCACTATTTTTAATTGCAGAACGAACTCTCTCAATAGATTCCCTAACAGCTCCTTCTGCAAGTCCTATCAGTGTGACTTTTGGAAGTCCGTTTGCCATGTCAAGCTCTACTTGAACTTCGTGACCATTTAAACCAGTAAGGGCGCATGTCTTTGTGCACGTGTACATATTAACCTCCTATTTATTTATATACATCTCACCTAAAAAGTCTGTGTTTTTTTCAATATAATCTCTCTTTACAAGCTCTTCTAAAATGAGTTTAATCTCGTCATAACTGTAATTTGTATCCATCTTCTTATTTAGACTTAGAACTAAATCGTTTAGTCCAGTGATTCCTATAGGCAAGAAGTCCTTTATGTTCAAATATAAATCTGAATATTTTTTGTTATCAATCATCTCAAGTTCGTCAAAAGGATTTTCAGTGTGAGGCGATACGGTATTTGCAGCCCTAATTCTTACAAAGGATGTCCTGCCTTTTTTTGCAGATGAAATAAACACATCACCTGAGGATAAATATGGAAGTCTCTTTGTCTCGTCTGATGAGAGGTCAGTCTCTTCCTTAATCGTGTCAATATCTGATGCTCTTACAGTTCTAAAAATTAATTTAGTGTTTAACTGAGCTGTGATTGTCTCGTCCAAAAGAGTTGGTCTTTGCGTTGCCAAGATTAAAAATACTCCGTACTTCCTTCCTTCTTGTGAGATTTCTCTCAAAATACTTTTTGAAGGCGTGTCATATCCCTTTGGGGCAAAGTTGTGTGCCTCGTCTGTTATCAACACAAATGGTGGAAAATAATCTGAATTCTCTACATTTCTGTGAATATCGTCTCTATATTCCTTCCTCATGTAGTACAATTTTGAAATCAAATAAGTTGCAAAGACATTTATTATTCTAGTTGAGCCTTGGAGCACAACTAACTTTCTACTATTTAAAAGTTCTAAAATAATATCAATATTGTGTGAGAAAACTCCCTCGTGATATAAATTATTTAGTCTCCACAATACTCCCCTGACACTCATTGAATTGCAAGTTTTGTCGTATTGTTCATAGACTTTTAAAACCATCTCAAGTCTCTTTTTCTCAGTTGCATCGACACTCTCGTTAATTTCTTGCAAAATTCTATCTCTTGAACCCAGCTCTTGCCCTTCAAGTAGCATCTCTAGCTTATTTCTAAAGGAGTCCAAGTTTGAACCCTTATTCATCATGATGTCGATTACATTATTCATTGAGTCGGTTAGTTCAGATACAGCGTTTAGAAGATTCTTTAAATCTCTCTTCTCCAAATCTTGAAACTTAATTCCTGTGTGAACGCCAATTTCAAGACAAGTGAACTTATCTCTATAATCTTTTGTCGCAAAGTCCGCCCTATCTGTGAAATCCATTTCATAGTGAGGGTCAAGCACTATTGTTGGTACGCTCTTTTCCATTAATTCTTCCAATATAACGCGAAGTCCAAAGGACTTACCACTTCCTGAACCTCCAAACACTCCAATGTGTGGATACTGATGCATTGATCTGTAGTCAAATAAATATGGAAGCTCTCTTTGTTCTGACAAATTATTATTTTCTAGAGTGTACATCAAATTTTTATACTGTTCGTCCATATTCTCTGCAATATTATCAGTGTTTTTAATTGTGCCAAGAACAAGAGCCATGTCCGGTTCTGTATCAATTAAGATATCTTTTATTTCATAAAACTCAGGAGTTCTAACATCAATACCAGTTAGAGGTGGATACAAAAGCTCCTCAAAAAATCTAAGCTTTGCAACATAGACCGTCTCTTTATCAATATCATAGCCAAGTGCCTGCAAACTAGTTAAAACAGAGCTATCGATGAAGTCTCCACCCATATCAAGTGGGATAAATCTGTTAAAAGTTTTTGATTCCACAACTCCACCAATAATATCTCCTTGAACAGGATCTTCCACAATTAAAAATTCATTATTTCTAAAATTTTTGTCTTTAGATCCCACATAAACTTCTCTAGTTGTTGTTATTCCAAGTACCTTCATATTTCCTCCTAAAGTGTCCTCTTATCTCTTTCAGAAATAAAAAATCTTTCATAAATGTCTCTGTCCAAAAATTCTTCCAACAGCGTGTCGACAATTTCATCAGTTATTTTTACGTCTTTATCAACAATATCAAGCCATAGTGGCACTCCACGCGAATTTATTGGTGTAAGCGTATAAATTAAATTGCATATTTCTTCTAAGTGTTCCTGCTGCGTGTCCAATATATCAACGCCAATAGCTCCAGGGAAGTTTGATGTCCTCATAAATGCCGAAGAAAATCCATCTCCATTTTCTAGATATTTTTTATTAATCTCGTTATTTATTAAAACTGCTTCTCCAAGATTTAATCTATTAAATAATATTTCTCTATCGTATATGGTTTTATCAAGCCCCAAACTATTTGAAATCACATTTGTCTTTATGTCCTTAATTACTCCAAATAAAATTATATTTTTCTCTTCACAAAGTTCACGTAGCCTTTTAAATAAATCGAGACAGTTAATTTTATACCTTATAAATCCTCCGTCCATCATTAAATATTTTAAATCATACTCTTCAATATATTTAATTGCCGTTTCTATCTCTATACTTGCAAGCATTTTTTGGCTGAGATTTCCATCGTCTGTCACAGCAGAAAGAGTTGGAGTGTAGACAGAGCTTAAAAAAACTTCATTGCCATTAGTTGACTTTGCAAGTCCCTGAAAAATTTCTATAAAGTGAGGATATGCTCCTCCCGATTTATTGTTAGAACCGTCCACTCCGACGAGCGAATTGTAAGGAATTAATTCATCGCCTTCAAATTTTTTAAGTTTAGTCAAATTCCCAATTTCACTTTTAAGATGCTCTCTAAAAGTCTTTGAACTTATTTTAAAAACTGGATTGTATTTATTTTTAAGATCCAAGTTAACGTCATTAATCTGCTCTCTTAAATGTTCTAAATTTATCATAAGTTTAAGCTCTCCCTATAAACTTCGTTTTTTGGCAAATTATATTTTTTTGAAACTTCTTTTACAGCCTTTGATTTAGAATTTCCGCTCTTAATTTCTTCCTCAAGTAGAGCCTTTATGTCTAGATAAGTAACTTCGTTATTTCCCTCTACTACAACGACGAATTCGCCCTTTTCAGTAATGTCTAAATTTAAAACTTCTTCAGTATCACTTCTTATTGTCTCTTCAAAAACTTTTGTGATTTCACGAGATATAGAAATTTTTCTCTTTCCAAATACTTCGTATAAATCTTCCAAAAAGTTTTTTATCCTATGAGGTGCCTCATAAAAAATTAAAGTAAATTTAAAGTCCTTTAATTCTTCTAGCTCCTTTTTCCTTGCTGAAGATTTACTTTCGCAGAACCCATAAAATAAGAAGTGATCAGTATCAAGTCCTGATAGCACAAGTGCAGTTAAAGCTGCATTGGCACCAGGTAAAACGCGAAAGTCAATATTATTCTTTATAAGTTCTTTAACTAAAACGACTCCTGGATCACTTATTCCCGGCATCCCCGCATCACTTATAATTGCAATATTATCATCTGCCATTTTGATAATTTTTTCTGCCATGGCAGACTCGTTAAATTTGTGATAAGTGGAAAGCCTTGCATGAATATCATATTGGTTTAGTAATTTTATTGAGTTTCTGGTGTCTTCTGCAAATATTATGTCACATGATTTTAAAACTTCTATTGTTCTAAGAGTTATATCCCCCATGTTTCCAATAGGTGTTGGGCAAAAATAAATCATAATAAAACCTCGTTTTCGTAAACTTTTTTCATCTCATGAGAATACTCCCCATTACATCTTACGTAAAATTCTCTAAGAGTATTTCCGTAATTCGCCTGCTTCTTTGCAATTATAATAGAAGACTTTGAAGGCTTATACGCTTCGTTATGTATATTTACAATTGATTTTACTCGCATTGAATTCTCGTTAATTTTATAAATTGCCTCTGCAAGCCTGAATGTAGGATAAATCATCGTAAGTGTTCCAGAATTTTTAAGCAAATATTTTATAATGTCTAAAGCCTCATCAAGAGAAAAACCGTGTTTTGCAACAGTCGTATCAAATTTTATATTTTCATAATCGTAAAAAGGAGGATTCATTACAATGTTATCAAAATAATTTGTCTTAAAAATATTTTTAAGATTATAAATATCCTCGTTAATTATGTTTATTTTATCTTGAAGATTATTTTCTAGAACTGATCTTTTAAAGCATTCTAGTACTTTTTGATTCTTCTCTACAGAGTATACTTCTTTAAATCTCTCCTCCACACGAAGACTAATTATTCCCGTTCCAGAGCCCAAGTCCAAAACTCTTTTCCCATGACCAACAAATGAGGAGAGGATTAGTGAGTCTGTTGTGTATTTAAATTCATCTTCATCTTGATATATTAAATGATTTGTCCCGACTACTTTATCAAACTCCATCTTCTCCACCTTTTAAAACCTCATTTGCCATGTTTAGTTTATTTAAATAAAATTCTTTCGTCTTTGCATCTACAGTTTCAGCAAGCTTTCCGCCGTCCTTATAGTCCTCAAGCTTTACAATATTATAAATAAGTCTCCCACTGTCCCAATATCTATTTACATAAGTTGGAATTAACTTTATATCTTTAAGAGTAGTCTTATTGGTGTCGTTATTCTTTAAAATATTAAGCTTTACCATGCAGCCTGTTTCCACTCCCTCGTGGTGAACAAACTCCTGTCTTTGATTGGAAAGGGCATTTCCCATGGAATAAATTACAAATTTTCTTTCTCCATTTATTTCAAAGTCTTCGCTACTTTGAAGGACATGCGAGTGAGAACCTAAAATAACATCGGCCCCCGCTTCAAAAAGTTTATCCTTAAGCTCTCTTTGTCTGTCGTTTGGAAGGTGAGTGTACTCCACTCCCCAATGTGGATAGACTATTACAATGTCACTATTTTCTTTTATCCTCTTAACATCGTCCATGAAGTCGTATTTAAATGTGTTAACCATATACTCCTCCCACTTATGAGGGAGTCCATTCCATTTAGAGGGTCAGTAAAAGATATAAGTCCAACCTTAATTCCTTCTACATTTAAAATTTTACCATTAAAACCATTTCTATTGTTAGTTCCAAAGTAATTTATTCCATTTTCCTTCATCACATTAATGGTTTCGTTAATTCCATCGACTCCCGTATCGATACAGTGATTGTTTGCAGTAGAAAGTGCGTCAAAGCCTACATCTTTAAGGGATGCCACGCTCTCCTTTGGGAAATTAAAAAGTGGAAATCCACTGAGTGCTCCATTAGAATTAATCGAACCTTCGAAGTTTGCAATTGCAAGATCTGCTGATTTTATATCTTCGCTAATATTTGAAAAAATTGGCGTAAAGTCATACCCCGCATCATTCCTATAATTTTTTACAATTGGCTGGTGAAAGATCATATCTCCCATTCCGATAACTTCGATTTCTGTTATGTTTTCTATCTTCTCTTCATTTGTTTTAATATTATTTGAACTATCTTTATTTGCACCACTTGTGGAATACTGATTTATGCAGCCTGCGAGAGAAAGAGATATTAAAATTATAAAAATTAAGTTATAAATTTTACTTCTCTTCATCATATTCTAACCTTTCAGCCCTGCTAAATTCACATCCACAATAATCTTGTCTATACATTTTGTACTTAGTCGTAAGCTCCACTGACCTCTTAAAACCATTTTTCTTTTTAAAATCGGAGTATAGATAATTAATTTTATATTTATCTCCTAAAAATTTTCCCATTCTATTTAAAATTTGTGAGTCCTTGTGGGGAGAAATAGAAAGAGTAGTCGTAAAATAATCAAAATTATTTTCTTTGGCATATATTGCAGAGTGCTCGAGCCTTTGCATATAGCATTTAAAGCATCTCGCTCCTCCTTCTTTATACTTTTCAAAGCCTTCCACATTTTCTAAAAACTCATTGTGGTCGTAATCTTTTACAATTACATTTATGTTTTGAATGCCCATGTCTTTTAGAAGTTCTACTTGCTCCTCACTTCTTCTAATATATTCATCTTCGCTATCTATATTTGGGTTGTAATAATAAATCGTAATGTCAAAAAATTCGCAGAGTCTTTCTAAAACTGCTGAAGAACAAGGCCCACAACATGAATGTAGAAGAAGTTTTGGTCTATTTGTCCCAATATTTTTAATTATCTTTTCCATCTCTAAATTGTAATTAATCTTATTCATTTCACACCTAAAAATCAAGACTAGCAACAGCTAGCCTTTATCAATTCTTATTATAATTACTTTTGTATCTCTTGTGATATTTTATATAAATAAATAGTCCGGCAATAAATATGCCAATGCTCACAAGTTGAGACACTCTAAATGTTCCAATATAAAGTGAGTCTGTCCTCATTCCCTCGATGAAAAATCTTGCAAATCCATAAACCATGAAGTAAACAGAAGTAAGCTGTCCTTCAAATTTTTGTTTCTTATATAAATAGAAATACAAAAACAAGAAGAGAACGAAATTTACAAAAGATTCATAGAAAAATGTTGGGTGAACTCTCTGTCCATCGACTAAAATTGCCCAAGGTACATCTGTCACATCTCCGTGAGCCTCACCATTTATAAAGTTGCCCCATCTTCCAATAGATTGTGCTAGGGCAAGTCCCGGTGCAATACAGTCTGACATTGTAAGAAAGTTTATGTTTTTAACTTTACAAAATACTGCAAGAGCAATTAGCCCTGCTAAGATTCCTCCATAAATTGCAAGTCCGCCATTTCGAATTGCAAAAACTTCGTTTAAATGCTTACTGTAATAGTCCCACTCAAAGGCAACATAATAGAGCCTTGCCCCCAACACTCCAAATAGTAATAGAGCTATCGAAGCATCAGTTGCAACAGTTTCATATAGACCATTAATATAGTTTTTTCTTTTTGCCATCTTTTCTGTGGTATAGATTGCTAGCATGGCGCCAATTGCTATCAGTATTCCATACCAATGAACTTCAACGCCAAAAATAGAAAAAGCTATGGGGTTAATGTACATCAACCTAAAATCTCCTTCATGATAGAAACGCCAGCAGATACGCCAAGTCTGTCAGCTCCAGATTCCACCATTAACTTTGCTTTTTCTAAATCACGAATTCCACCGCTTGCTTTTACTTTAACTTTATCTGATACAGACTCTTTCATAAGTTTTACATCTCCTGCATCTGCTCCAGCAGTTGAAAATCCTGTTGAAGTTTTTACAAAATCAGCACCTGCCTCTTCAGAAAGTTCGCAAGCTTTTTTTATTTCTTCTTTAGTTAGTAGACAGTTTTCTAAAATAACTTTTAAAAGTTTGCCATTTTCGTGACACACTTTTGCAACTTCTTTAATTTCGTCAAGAACTTCATCATACTTTCCTGATTTCATAAGTCCAATGTTTAAAACCATGTCGATTTCATCTGCACCGTTTTTAATTGCATTTTCAGTTTCAAATACTTTTGTCTCACAAGTATTTGAACCAAGAGGAAATCCAATTACTGTACAAACTTTAACTCTGCTGTCTTTAAGTTCTTCTGCGCACTTTTTAACCCAAACTGGGTTTACACATACAGAAAAAAATTCATATTCCTTTGCCTCTGCAATTAATTTTTCAATATCTTTTTCTGTTGATTCAGGTTTTAAAAGTGTGTGGTCAATAATTCTATTCATTTCCATATTAATCCCTCTCCCATGAAGTGAATACATCTTGAACATCGTCGTTATCTTCAAGAGCATCAATTAATTTTTCCATGTTTGTAATATCTTCTTCATCAGTAAGTTCAACTGTTGTTTGTGGTAAATATGTTATATCTGACTCAACAAAAGAAAAACCATCCTTTTCAAATGCTTCTCTTACGCTGTGGTATTCATCAGGAGATGTTATAATTTCAAATCCTTCTCCCATGTCCACTACATCTTCTGCACCGTATTCAAGAGCTTGTAGAGTAAATTCATCTTCGTCAAGTCCGTCTTTTAAAACTCCAAGTACTCCCTTTTGGTCAAACATAAATGACACGCAACCAGGTTGTCCCAAGTTTCCGCTATATTTATCGAATAAGTGTCTTATCTCAGGTGCAGTTCTATTTCTATTATCAGTTAAACAACTAACCATTACTGCAACTCCATTTGGACCATAACCTTCGTAAACAACTTCTTCAAAGTTATCTGCTCCATCTGCTCCGCTACCTTTTTTAATTGCTCTTTCAATATTGTCGTTTGGCATGTTCTCAGCCTTGGCTTTATCGATTGCAACTTTTAATGAAGCATTATAATCTGGATCGCTTCCACCTTCTTTTGCAGCAACTGTTATTTGTCTTGCAAGCTTAGTGAAAATTTTGCCCCTCTTAGCATCTTCTTTTCCCTTTTTATTCTTAATATTATTCCATTTTGAATGGCCTGACATCTTATCACCTTTCTGTATATAAATTTTTAATTTTTTAAATAATAATCCTTTATATAGTATATAACGACTGTTTTTAGCAGTCAATTAAAATAAATTTTAGAAATAATAAGCGATA
>NZ_JBMNPQ010000043.1:0-11805 GCF_050943655.1 Peptoniphilus sp.
TCGGCAACTTCTTCTTGGTCATCAAGAGTTTCTACATACACCACATCTTCTAGCATGATATCTTCTATAATTAAATCTTTATCGCTAATTACTAGCTCTCTTAGGGAAATAAATCCTAAAAGTTTTTGGTACTTATCTTTTACATAACATGTATAGATAGTCTCCTTGTTCATGCCAACCTTTTTGATGTATTGTAGAGCTTCTTCTACTGTCATCTCAGGCCTTAGAGCAACATACTCTATTGTCATTATTGAGCCGGCTGAGTTTTCAGGGTATTGCAAGAATTGATTTATAAGTTTTCTTTCTTCAGCTGGCGCATTGCCAATAATACGAGTTACAAGAGTTGCTGGCATCTCTTCTAAAAAGTCTATTCTATCATCAAAGTAAAGCTCCTTTATTATTGCATCGAGCTCCTTGTCAGTCATTGAACCAACTAACTTTTTTCTTTGCGAGGAGGTCATATGACTAAATACTTCTATCGATAATTCTTTAGGTAGCATTCTAAACACAAGAAGGGTTTCTCTATCATCGAACTCTTCAAGTATTTCTGCTAGGTCCGCTTCATTTAATGTTGATACTTCTTCTTTTAAGGTTAGTAAGTCTTTAGTTTCGATTAACCTTAAGAGATATTTCTCTTCATCTACTATGTTCATAAAATTTCCTCCTTTATAAAAAAATAGGCTTAAAAAAGGGTTTACAGAAAAACTGTAAGCCCTGTACATTTGTTATTATAACACTTATATAGAATATTTATAAACTAAATTCTGCCCGCTCCTTTAAAAATATAGTAAAGTCCTGCCGCCAATACATACATTACAATTAAGACTATAGTAAGAGATTTGTTCTTCTCCATAAGACTCATAATTAGTGCAACAATTGCAGCAATAATTATAAGATATATCTGTGCCGTTATAAGAGCCGGGTTACGAGCACCCTGTGACGTTCTTATATACTGATTAATAAGAACTAGCACCATTATAACAGTTACAAGAAAAATCAAAATCTTCTCAAGAATCTTTGCAATCTTCTCTCTATTCATTTCGCAAATTATACTCCTTAAGCCCCTCTTTTAGAATTCGCATGCTCTTTTTAATCTTGTCGTTATTTAAAATAAATGCAAGTCTAACCATGCTCTTTCCATCTTCTGGATTCTTGAAAAATCCATTTGCAGGCGCAACCATTATTGTCTCACCGTCCACATCGAAGCTCTCAAGAAGCCACTTTGCAAAGTCTTCAGAGTCTTCCACTGGAAGAGTCGGCATGATGTAGAAGGCGCCTCTTGGTTTTTCAACGCTAACTCCAGGAATTTTATTTAGCTCTTCATAAATTGTGTCACGTCTTTTTTGATACTCTTCATTAACCTTTTTAAAATATTCGTCAGTTTCTTCATATAATTTAGCTGCAGCAACTTGTTCAAGAGTGGCAACAGCAAGTCTTGATGTAGTAAGCTTATCCATTGCAGCCATAAATTCTTTATTCTTTGATGCAATTGATCCAATTCTTGCACCACATGCAGCAAATCTCTTTGAAATTGAGTCCACAAGAATAAGTCTATCCTCGATTCCAGGAAGTTCTCCAAAGGATACAAACTCGTTGCCGTCGTAGATAAATTCTCTATAAACTTCATCTGCAATTATAAACAAGTCATTTTCAATTGCAACTTCGCATATTCTTTCTAGTTCTTCTCTTGAATACATTGCACCTGTCGGGTTAGTTGGGTTTGAGATTAAAACTGCAACGGACTTATCTGTCACAGCCTTTTCTATCGTCTCTTTATCTGGAATTGCAAACCCAGTCTCAGGTTTTGTCTTAAATGTTTCTATATTTACATTTAGTTGTTGAAAAACTGTGTTGTAATTTGTATAGAAAGGATCTGTCGTTATAATCTCGTCGTTATAGTCTGCAACAGCCTCTACTGCAAAAAGTAGAGCTTCGCTGGCTCCGCTTGTTATGATTATCTCATCAGGTGCGTAATTTATATTTCTATCTTTGTAATATTTTGATATTGCCTCTCTAAGCTCCTTAATTCCCTCTGAAGGTGCATAAGGAAGCGCACCTCTTTCTATATTTTTAAATGTATCAAAATAAATATCGGGCACATCAATATCTGGTGCTCCGATGTTTAAATGGTATATTTTTTTGCCTGCTTCTTCGGCCCTTTTAGCTATTGGACTTAACTTCCTGATTGCCGAATACTCAACTCTTTCTACTCTTTGTGATATTTTCATTTTTTCCCCCTATTGCCATCTTAAATCTTCACCAAAAAATCTGATCGGAACGAACTTCTGGAATACCCTGGAGAAAACTCTGTCTGTATAAGTATTCGATAGTTCTTTCGGAGATAAATTTGTCGAAATAAGTGTTTTTTTGCCACGCAAAAGTCTTGTATTAATAATATTAAAAATTTCTGAATTTGTAAAGCTTGTAACGAGCTCTATCCCTAAATCATCGACGATTAAAAGGTCAGATTCAAAGTATAAATTGTATTTTTCTTCGTCGCCCTTGTTGCGAAATTTCCTGTCTTCTAAGGTCTTTACAATTTCGTAGGCTGTCTGATAGATGACAATTTTGTCTCTATCGATTAATTCCTTGGCAATGCAGTTTAATAAAAAAGTTTTGCCCTGACCTGTTGGACCCCAAAAAAGTAGATTGAGGTCGTTATCTTTATCAAAAGTTTCGATGTATTTTTTTGCAATCTTTAGAATCCTTGCCATGTTTTCTTTTGGAGACATTTCAAACTTCTCATAAGTTTTGTCCGAAAAAACATTTAAGTCGAAGGTGTCGAAGTTCTCCTTATTTAGGACATATGCAATGGAGCTCATGTCATAGAGCTCTTCGACGATTTGCTTTTTTAGACACCTGCACTTTTTGCCGTCTTCAGTAAATCCCGTGTCTTTACAAATTTCGCAGTTATAGATTTCTTCTAAATAATCTTTTGGATAGCCGTTTTTTTCAAGCAGCTTTACTTTTTCCATTTTAAGATTATAAATCTCCTCAGAATGTTCAATGGACTTTTCTTCCGATGGATTTTTAATCTGCTCCATGCTCGCCTTTAGGGCAATGTTTCGGATCAGTGCATCAATTTCTTTTATCTCAGGAATTTTTTCGTAGATCTCTTCGCGTCTTTTTTCTTCCAATATTTTATTTTTGCGATTTATATCGTCGTAATACTTACTTATCTTCGCCTGAAGTTCCATAATCAACACCTAGTTTTTTAAAGCCTTCTCTTTGTTTTTTCATCGCCACATCTTCAAGTTCATCATCTGTGTATGAGTCTGTTATTTGCTTAAAGTTGTGGAATGCTGTTGGCTTTCTCTTTCTCTTCTGTTTATCTTTTTCTTCAATTTCTTCTACAGAATTTATGCCAAGCTTCTTCCAATTTCTTAAAATTGCATCGACATAGTTTACATTTGGATTTTGAATTTTGCTGGTCCTGTTGCAGGCGGCAAGAACCACATCAAAGTCGTAACCGAACTCATCGAACCAAGAGTTTACGATGTTAAAGTCAACTTGTGTAAACTGCTTTTTGGAAAGTCCAATGTAGCGCATAACTTTTGCATATCTCATGTACTTTATGTCGTGCTCCATGTAGGATTTTTCAATATCTTCCATAGTGCGAACATTATCCTGTGCCCAGTTTCTTACGATTTGCTCCACATAATTTATTTTGTAAATTCCCTTTACTTCAGTTGCGTAGAAGAACGCCTCTTCGATTAGTTCTGCCGGCATATTGTATGCGGTAATCCAGTTTGCAATATCTAGCTTTTTCATTGGAGGTATTGGCTCTCTCATCAAAAATTCCACTCGAGTCAATAGATTCGCAATAGTTGGATTTTCTACAACTTGAGAGTAACCTTTCTCCTTCTTCTTTTCTTTTTTAAGATTGTAGACATTTGTTATGTAGAGCTCTTTTAGATCGACAAACTCCACATTGTTTTTTTCGTCAATATTAACTATGCCCATCTTCTTCCAATACTGCCAAGCCCTTAATACGTCGGACTCAAGTATCCCCAAGAAGTCTGCGATGTTTTCGTTACTTATATCGCCTCTATTTTCGCGTGCAAATTTATAACCTAGAAGATATACCTTCACAAAGTCGCCGTTGGCGCCGGGCATAAAGTCATTTAAAAATATATTTGGAATTTGCGTATCTCCTAAATCATATTTGTTGTTTTGAACTTTAAACATTGATTCACCTTTTCTATAAATAAAGTTTCATCTTGTATGCATAAAAAAATGGTTTATTTAAAATAATTTTAAAAGAGTCCCTGTTTTCTATAAATTCAGGGTCATCTTCAGATAGTTTTCCATTTGTAAAGGGCATTAGCTTTTTGGAAACTTTTCTAAATCCAAGCTTCGTGTATAGATTTATTGCCCTCTTGTTAAATGCTGCCACATATAGAATTATTTTTCTAAATCCCACATCTTTTAAGTCCTTAAAGAATTTTTTTAAAATGGACTCTCCGATTCCCATGTTGATGTAATTTGGATCAAGAACTATTCCAAGGGTGCCAGATTTATTTATTCTGTTTACTTTTTTTATTGAGACAAATCCAATTACTTTGTCATTTAGCATAACGGCAAAATATTTTGAAAGTGGACTAGACGTCTTCCAGTCGTACCACTCTTTCATCTCTTCTTTAGAATCTTCACAGAAATTATAATCCAGGTAAAGTATGGAGTCATGCTTTCCCCAGTTTTTAAATGTATAGACATCTTCTAATTTTAAAGCTCTATAATCTATCACTTTTGAATTTTCCATAAAAGCCTCCAGTCTTAATTATATACTATAACAAAAGACTCTTAAAGATTTTTAGGTGATAAAGGGATAAATTTTTTGAATTTTGGAAAAATATTCTTTTCGGTTGTTTAATTATTTCGGATATATGATAAAATAAAGTAAACCTTTAAATTATTTTAAATCATTAAGTAAGTATATATGGGGAGATTTTATGAAGAAAAATGTAAATTTAGATGAAATTGATATTAAAATTCTGGAACTTTTACAGGAAAATGGCAGAATGAGCCACGAAGAAATTTCAAAACACTTAAATCTAACAAGACCTGCCATCCACAGAAGAATTTATAAGATGGAAGAGGCAGGATATATTAAGGGATATAAAGTTTTAATAGATTGGCAAAAGATTGGCTACAATGTGGATACTTTTGTGCTTGCAAAGGTTAGCACTAATGACTTTGAAAGACTTATATCTGCAATTATGCAAATTAAAGATGAAAACTTTAAAATTTTTGAATGCTATAGAGTTACTGGCGAACAATGTATAATGCTTAGGATAAAAACTCTAAATACTAGCGACCTTACAAGATTTTATGATATGATTTTAACTATAGATGGAATTGTAGATACTAAGACTCTTTTGATACTTTATTCCGAAAAAGGAAACAACGAGATTTTTACTAGAATAGAAGATAAATAGATAAAGGAATGATTTAATGGAGGATAGAATATTAGTTGTCGACGACGAGGTAGCCATTTCTGAAATTATTAAATTTAATTTTGAGAAGGAAGGCTATCTTGTAGACACAGCTGACAATGGTATGGAAGCAATTAAATTAGTAGAAAAAAACGACTATGTGCTAATGCTTCTAGATATAATGATGCCAAAATTAAATGGTTTTGAAACGCTAAGAGAAATTAGAAAATTTTCAAATATTGCCGTAATAATGCTTACCGCTCGCGAAGATGAAGTGGATAAAGTCTTGGGACTTGAGCTTGGTGCAGACGATTATGTCGTTAAACCTTTTTCTATGAGAGAGCTTATGGCAAGAGTAAAGGCTGTAATAAGAAGAAGTGACTCCGTTGATAAAAAAGAAGAAAAAGAGATTATGAAGGCAAAGGACCTTGAGATTGATCTTGTTAAATACGAAGTTAGAAAAAGAGGAGAAAAGCTTGAGCTTACTCTTCGCGAGTTTGAACTTCTAAAGTATCTTGCCGAGTCACCTGGAGAAGTTTTTTCAAGAGAAGAGCTCTTGGAAAAAGTTTGGGAATACGAATATTACGGCGACATCAGAACTGTAGATGTGACTGTAAGGCGCCTTCGTGAAAAAATAGAGGACAAGGACAAAGAATTTAAATACATCAAGACAAAAAGAGGCGTCGGATATTATTTTGATGATTCTGAGGTCAAAGAATAATGTTTCAATCAATTAAGTATAGATTTATTTTAATCTATGTAGTCCTAGTTGCAATTGCAATGTCAATCGTTGCAACTTTTATCGTCGATAGACTCGAGAAGATTCAAGTAGAAAATGCAACGGACTCCATGGTAAAGACAATGGACACTGTGGCAACAACGACTACAGCAATTTTAAAAGATAATATGGATGATTCACTACCCCAGCTCGACAAGACTTTGAAAGACTGGGGTATTTCCAGTGATGAATCTGTTTATATAATTTCAATAGACAAAATCCCGAGAGTTTTGGCATCGACTAGAGAATTAAAAGATACAGAGATAAAGAGGGCCTATTCAGTAAGAGGACTTGAGCCAAAGCTCATAATGGATGGAGCTAGCGGCAAGATTGAAGAAAAAATCGTAATGTCAATTAACGAAGGCTCCGTCGAAAAGCACATCGTAAGACCAATTTTATCTGAAGAGGGAAAAATCGAAAGCATTATCTATATGACTCGCGATTTAAATTCAATTTACACAGTTATTGACGAGTCCAAGGTAATCATAACAAATGCGACAATAATCTCTTTAATAATCACATCAATTTTAGGTTACTTTATCTCAAACTCAATCACAGTTCCAATTCGCGACTTGACTAAAAAGGCGCGCAAGATGGCACTTGGGGACTTTAAACAGACCGTTGATGTTAAAAGCGACGACGAAATTGGTAAGCTTGCAACCATGTTTAATTATCTAACTAAGGAACTTGCCGAGACAATCGATCAGATGGACCTTGAAAAGTCAAAGCTCGATACTATTTTTAATTACATGGCAGAGGGAGTTATTGCAATAGATAGAGAAAATAGACTCGTTCACTCAAACTCCATTGCCAAAAAACTTCTAAATATTTCAGATAAGGACGTAAGTAGGCAGATTAACCTTAAGAGTATAAGTCTTGAAAACATCGACTACAACGACGAAGAAAGTTTAAGGGGCGAAGAACTTACAAAAATTGGAAATAAATTTTATAAAGTAAAGTTTGCGCCCTATAAATCTGAAAACAACATGAACTCAGGTCTTATCATAGTTTTCCAAGACGTAAACAAGGAGCACATGCTTGATATTATGCGAAAAGAATTTGTCGCAAATGTAAGTCACGAGCTTAAGACTCCTATAACGACTATAAAGTCCTATACTGAGACACTTCTTGAGACAGAGCTTGACAGAGAATCTGAGAAGAAATTCTTAAAAGTAATCGACAGAGAAAACACGAGAATGTCAAGAATTGTAACAGACCTTCTCTCACTTTCAAACATCGACTACAACAAGGGCGATTTAAATTACACTCGCTTTGACACTTACGAATTTATTGACGAGGCAATTGAGTCGCAGTCAATTTTAATTCAAAATAAAAATCACAAGATAATTTTTGACATACCAATGGACATTAAGGACATAAGGGCCGACAGAAACGGCGCCGACCAAATCCTTACAAATATTATCTCAAACGCCTGCAAATACACAAACGAAAACGGAAGAATTGAAATATCTGCCAAAAATTCAGGCGACTTTGTAGAAATTGACGTGTGTGACAATGGAATTGGAATTCCAAAAGAGGACATGAGTAGAATTACAGAGCGTTTTTATAGAGTTGAAAAGGGCAGAAGCAGGCTCATGGGCGGAACGGGACTTGGCCTTTCCATTGCAAAGGAAATGATAGAAAGCTTCGGCGGAAAGATTGAAATTAATTCAGTCTTTCACGAAGGCACAGAGGTAAAACTCTTCTTCCCGGCAGGTGAAGACGATGAATAAAAAAAATTCAGCACTCTCAACGGGGCTAATCGTATTTTTGTTCATACTGCTTCTGTTCCAGTCCAAATTTATTTGGATGAGCTTCGGCAGCAAAAAAGAAAACTTCATGAGTAGCACCAACACGACAAACATGATGACTGAGGTGCTAATGCCGCAAAAAATTATAACAAACCTAGGAAGAGGCGAGCACTATGTGCTTTTGGACACGAGAAAGTTCTGGAGTGAAAACATAAAAAACATTTCAGAAGCCCTAAAGCAAGTTAGAGTCGAAAACTTAAAAATAATTTCTGTCGACGACTATCTAAATCTATTGAACAAAAAGTCCGTCGTATTTAAGTTTAACTCTCCCCTTTCTGGATCAATTTTTGTAAACTCAATTGGCGACGAGGGCGGAACGAGTGACATTAATCTAAGCGTGGACTCAATATATATAGATAGTAACAACAATATATACGTCGCAGGCGGACACAATTTTTATAAAATTGAGGACATAAAGACTGACATTGACATAAAAAATATACTGGATGCTGGCAAAAAAGATGGATTTTTGGCAGAGAATTTTAACGAAGCCTACGAAATAAAAAAAGATATATTCATCCCAAAAAACGACACGATGAATTTTCAAAAAGTAAATTACAAATCTGGCTTAACTGATCTTCTTGACAGCGAAAAGATTAACCTTGCCGAGAGATTTTTAAATGTGCCAATAGACTACATCAGAGAGATCACAGAGTATGACAAGGACACCTTCGTATATGAAAATGAGTACCTCTCACTTTCAGAAAATGTAATCGAGTACTCAAATAATTCAAACTTCTCTGTTGAAGACAGAAACCTATATAAATCCCTTAACACCGCAATCGAATTTATATCTACAAAGACGGGCATAAGCGGCGGAATATATCTTGAGAAGATTGAGCCAATTGATTTAAGTACCAACAAGGGCTACTCCTTCTACTTCAACTTAAAAGACGGCGCAGTGCCACTTGTTCTATCATCAGAGGATAATTCATTTATCGAGATAGATGTTTTCTCAGACAATGTAAAGAGCTACAGAGAATACTACATCAGAAAAGTTGACGACCCAAGTTATGAACAGGAAGAAATATATTTAAAGAGCATTGACAGAGTTGTTTACAAAAACTTTAGACTATTTGAGGGAGAAAACTTAAAAGACAAGATCTCAAAAATAAATTCAGTTAACATAGTCTATTTAAATGACAAAAATAATATTGGCAAAAGGCCAATGCTCGCCTACGAAATAATAGTTGGCGACAGAAAATATTATTTTAATATCACAAATGGAAAGTTAGAGATGAGCGTAAATGGATTGGAATAGGTCTAAAAAAATATTAATAATAGCTCTTTTGATGGCAAATATATTGCTGTTCTTCTATTTAAATTACAATAACATAAGGTTTCGCGACGAGTCCGAGACGAAACAGTTTAGAAATAATGTCATAAGTCTATTAAAAGATGACAAAATAAAAATTGACACTGACATTCCAAAAAAGGGAATGCTTCTGCCATCAGTTCTTGTAGAACTTCAAACATCTGATGCAGAAGAACTAAATAGCACCTACTTCGGTGGCAAGGGTAAAATCAAAAGGCCTTCAACAGACAGGACAGAAATCTCCTACAAAGACGAATATATAAACCTTGTAAACAACAAGAGAATATATTACGAAAACAGAAAATTTAAAAAAACCTATGAACTCAGAAACTTAGACGAAGTTCAGGGGATTGTAGAAGAATTTATGACTAGGAGAAAGTACGACATGAGGAATATGGCTCTATCTTACTTCGCAGTTGAAGACGGAAAATATATCCTAAACTACACCAAAAGATTTGAAAACTTGGCACTTGAATCATCTTACACAAACTTCATAATAGATGAGCGTGGAGTTGCATCCATGGATAGACTTTGGCTAAATGTAATAGATAAATCGGACACAGAAATATATCTATCCCCTGCATCAGAGGCGCTTTTATCCCTTGCGGACACAGAAGATGCCTACGGAAAAACAATTACAAAAATTTCGCCATGCTTCTACTTTAATCCCGAGGACCAAGGCTACATCGAAGACATAACGAGGGCTGTAAAGGGACGTGCCATACCGGCGTGGAAGATAGAATACTCAGACGGCGACTTTGTCGTAGTTGACAATTACTAAAATATTTAAAATCAATAATCAGCAAAACAAATGCATAAGCCTTAACAAAAAAAATCCTCTATGTTAAAATAAACATGGAGGTTTTTTATGAAATTTAGTTCTTTGGCAAGTGGATCAAGCGGAAACTGCCAATACATTGAATATAAAAATACAAAAATATTAATAGATGCGGGCCTATCAGGGAAGAAGATAGAACAAAATCTAAAAGAAATTGGAGTCGACCCAAAAAGTTTAGATGCAATTTTTGTCACACATGAACACATCGACCACTGCAAGGGTGTGGGAGTTTTGTCAAGAAGGCATGATTTAAAAGTATTTGCAAACGCAGAAACTTTTAGTAGCATGGCACCTACAGTAAAAGAGCTCGATCCCAAAAACACCTTTATTTTCGAAAACGAGAGACCATTTCAATTTAAGGACTTGCACATTAATCCAATCTCAACATTTCACGACTGTGCAAACGGATGTGGCTTTGTAGTAATTGGAGACAAAAAAATTTCCATCTTGACAGACACAGGTTGGATTAACACAGAGGCCATGGAAAAAATGAGCGAGTCAGAATTTTACTATCTCGAATCAAACCACGACGTAGATATGCTAATAAACGGAACATATCCGTGGGCGACAAAACAGAGAATACTATCCACAAAAGGTCACCTCTCTAACGAAAACGCAGCCGAAGTCTTGGAAAAACTTCTTCAAAAAAAGAAGGAGAAAGTGCTTCTAGCTCACCTATCATCGGACAACAACTTACCTGATTTAGCACTAAGTACTATTAAAGGAATTTTATCTCAAAACTTTAAAGAAGAAGAAAATGACTATACAATCGATGTGGCACCAAGACATGTCCCATCAACAGTATACGAAATTTAAGGAGGATAAATGAATATACTTGTAACAAACGACGATGGCATAAACGCAGAAGGAATAGAAGTACTAGCAAAAGCATTAATAGAAGCAGGCCACGAAGTAATAGTAGCAGCTCCAAATGTAGAAAACTCTGGCAAATCACATGCCATAACATTTAAAAATCCACTAATGGTACAAAAAGTAGAACTCGACGGACTTAAAGGAGCAGAGTGTCTATCAGTTTACGGAACACCAGCAGACTGCGTAAGAGCTGCCGTGCATTTAATCGACGAGAAGATAGACTTTTGCTTTTCAGGAATAAACTCAGGCTATAACGCAGCAACAAATGTACTATACTCAGGAACAGTATCAGCCGCAATAGAAGCAAACCTATTTGGAATACCAGCAATAGCAGTATCAGCACAGTGGAAGAAGGGTCACTCAAAATACGAAGCAGCAGCAAGAGTAGCACTTGAAGTGTTCGACAAATTAGATAACCTAACAACAGTTCAAGTTCTAAACATAAACGTGCCTTTCTCAGAATACGAAAACCTAAAGGGCGTAAAAGTATGTAAAGTCGGAAAAGACGTAATGAGTATATACGACATAACAGAAGAAGGCGAAGGATATAACATGAAGCTTAAGGGATTCCCAGAAGCAGCAAAAGACCAAGAGTCCGACATAAACTACTTGCAAGAAAACTACGCAACAGTAAGCCCACTATTATATGACGTTACGAACACAACACTAATAAACGAATTAAAAGACTTGCTAGATGAATGATGAATAAAAATATTAAGATAAGTCCCCTACACGTGTAGGGGATTTTTTAGTGG
>NZ_JBMNPQ010000044.1:0-11681 GCF_050943655.1 Peptoniphilus sp.
AAAAGTTTTTAAATAAAGTTTTTAATGATGATTATAAAGACTTTGAAGGAATTAAGCGTGAAAGAAAAAATGCTTTTAATAATTTTAAACAGATTACTGATGAATATAGTGAAGACGAGCTAGAAGACATGGCTATGAGAAAACAGATGGAAGCTTTTAAAGATTTATTAGATTGAGGTGAGACAATGAAAAATTTATTTGGCGAAGAGCAATCAGAAAAAGAAATACAAGATTTAATTAGATCAGCACTGGCGTCTTATGCACATGTTTACAATGTTACAACTGGAGTCTTTAAGGTTGGTAGTGGTAAGCGTGCAAGATGGATAAGAACTTTTCCCACGGGTACTCCAGATCTTATGGGATTTAGAAAAAGTGATGGTAAGTTTTTCTATATTGAGGTCAAGAATGCAAAAGGACGATTGAGTAAGGAACAGAAAGAATTTTCAAAATGGGTAGATGGATTTCCAGTACTTTATGGAGTTGCAAGGACTGTGGAAGATGCTTTTAAGATATTAGAGATACCACTATGGGAGTAATACCAGAGTGCAAACATTGTGAGTATCGTGAGGTTGGATGTCATAGTAAATGTAAATATTACAAAGACTATAAAAAGAAACTTGAAGAAGAACATAAAGAAAGAGACAAGGAACGCGAATACTTTGATTATCTAAGAGATAAGAGTAGGAGATGCTGATGACTAAGGAAGAACTTAAAGGAATAATTACTTTAGATTTACTCATACAATCCAAGCAAAGACAACTAGATAATCTCAATCAGCAAAAGTTATGTGTTAAAGCTATTGGGTTTAAAGATGATAAAGTATCTCCGACTAATAAAGTAACTAATCCGCAAGAAGAACTTATTCTTAGGATTGTCGATTTAGAAACATCGCTGCAGAAAGATATCATAAATTTATTTAGATTAAAATGTAAGGCACGTACTGCAATATCTAAAGTTGCTGGCATTGAAAGAGTTGTACTTGAGATGAGATATCTTGAGTGCATGGAGTGGAAAGAGATAGCACACAGATTAAATTATAGTTTGAGAGCCGTATATAAAATACATGGTCAAGCTTTAGAAATTATAAAAAGAGTGCAGTAAAGTGCAGTTGGGTTTGTGGTATTATGGTAATAGGGAATTACAGATTAAGACATACTATTTTTTCAATACACCTCCTTAACAAATAATTATAAACGGGCAAAGAGCTTACACAGTAGTGTAGGCTCTTTTGCATATGGGAGTTGATACTGTGGCAAAAGATTATGCAAAGAGTTTTTATAAATCAAAAGCATGGCAGAGATGTCGTGCTTCTTTTATTGGACATAGAAGAAGCATAGACGGTGGACTTTGTGAACATTGTAAGTCTAAGCGTGGATACATAGTTGACCATATTATAGAGATTACTCCAGAGAATATTAACGATATAAATATTACTCTTAATCATGATAACCTTCAGTATCTTTGCTTAGACTGTCACAATACTAAAACTTTTTTAAAACACAAGAGCATTGATGATGATTTATTTTTTGATGAAGAGGGGAATCTTTTTCAAAAATAAAATTTTAAAAAAATAAAAAATAAAAAATTAGTCCCCCCTAAAAAATTTTTTGGAATTTTGGCTCGGGGACCGGGAGGGGCATATACAAAAAACGCACAGGTAGTTTTTTCGTAACCCCCACCCTTGAAAAATAGACAAAGGTAGGTGGAAATAAATGACGGTGGAAAAAGATAAAGAAATAAAAAGAGAAATAAATCGACTTACAAACTTATACAAAGATATCGACAGAGTAAAAAGATTAACTGCCAAAAATCTTATAGAAGAGGTCGCTTTTATGAAAGCTACCTTGAAAGAGCTTAAAGAACTTATAGATGAACATGGACCAATCGATGAAATGCCACAAGGTGAGTACTCAATTCTAAGAGAACATCCAGCTTTAAAGTCGTACAACACAATGGTGCAAAGATATTCCACAATAATTAAACAGCTCATGGATCTACTGCCAAAAGAGCAACAAAAAGAAGTCGATGACGGATTTGAGGCTTTTTTAAATGAAAAATAATCCGGTATACGACTACTGGCAGTGGATGAATGACAATCGTAGGTCTGTATGTACGAAAGTGTATAAGACTTACGAGTATATCATAAGTTATTTAGAAGATCCGGAGAGTGAGTGGGAGTATGATGAGGCTAAAGCAAATCACGCGGTAACCTTTATAGAGAGATTTTGCAAGCACAGTAAAGGTAAGATGGGCGGTAAGCCTTTTATACTTGAGCTGTGGCAAAAAGCAAAGGTGGCAGCGACATTTGGTATCGTCCATAAGATAACTGGTGAACGTAAGTATCAAAGAGTAGTTTTAATTGTGGCCAGGAAGAATGGGAAATCAACTCTATCTGCAGCAGAAGGCTTATATCTCTTTATTGCAGACGGCGAACCTGGGCCAGAAATTTACTCTGTGGCCACCAAAAAGGATCAGGCTAAAATCATCTGGCTGGAAGCAAAGAGAATGGTTAAGAAATCTCCAGCTTTAAGCAAGAGGATTAAACCGCTTGTCGCAGAACTTACTTGTGACTTAAACGACGGCATCTATAAACCAGTTGGAAGAGACTCTGATACACTTGACGGACTTAATGTCCACGGAGCAACTATGGACGAAATCCACGCTTGGACTGATAAAAATCTTTATGACGTAATAGTCGACGGGACAAGTGCCAGAGATGAACCACTAATATTAATAACAACCACTGCAGGTACTGTAAGAGGTAGTGTTTATGATGACATTTACGACGAAGCAGAAAGAACAATTAACGGTTACTTTGACCCGGACGGTTATAAGGATGAGCGAAGTTTGTACTTAGTTTATGAACTCGACGACAGAAAGACCTGGACTGACGAATCAACTTGGATGCAAGCAAATCCAGGACTTGGAACAATTAAAAAGACTGATGCGTTAAGAGATAAAGTCAATAAAGCAAAGGCTAACAGTAAGTTAGTCAAAAATTTACTGACAAAAGATTTTGACATACCAGAAACAACGTCAGAAGCATGGCTTACTTTTGAAACGTTGGATAACCGAGATACTTTTGATATAGCGAAACTAAAACCGCGTTACTGCGTAGGTGGAATTGACCTTGCAGCAACGACTGACCTTACTTGTGCAACTATAGTTTTTAAGTTACCAGATGACGAAAAGACTTATGTAAAACAAATGTATTGGTTGCCAGGGGACTTGATAGAAATACGAAGCCAAGAAGATAAAATCCCTTACGATGTTTGGGAAGAACGAGGCCTGCTACGAAGATCTGGAACAAATAAAGTCAACTATAAGGACTTAACCAAGTGGTTTTTGGAAGTACAAAACGAAATGGATTGCTATATCTTTAAAATCGGTTACGACAGATGGTCTGCAACCTACTTAGTTGATGAACTTATTCAATATTTTGGAAAGACTGTACCGGTACCAGTAGCACAAGGAGCTAAAACTTTTAGTAATCCTATGAAGAGGCTTGAAAGTGACTTAAGAGTTAAGAAAATAAATTATGACAATAATCCAATAACTAAGTGGTGTTTGTCTAATGCAGCAATCAAAACTGACACTAACGATAACATTGCACTAGTTAAAACATCAAATCCTAGAAGAAGAATTGACGGCGTTGCATCATTAATGGATGCAGTAATAGCGCTTGAAGAAAACTACGATGAATACATGAGCTTAATATAAGGGGGGTGAAACATGGGAATTTTAGATAGATTAACTAACAGAGATAAAACAGTAACAGTGTCAGCCTATAAGATGATATCAGAACATGGAGAAGGTTTTTACTCATACAACGGTAATCTCTATAGCTCTGATATAGTGAGGTCGTGTATAAGACCAAAGACTCAAGCAATTGGAAAAGCAGTGGCCAAGCACATAAGAAAAGACGAAGTGACTACACAAGTAAATCCAGAGGCATATATAAGGTTTTTGCTGGAAGAACCTAATCCCTACATGTCTGGACAGATGCTGCAAGAAAAAATGGCCAATCAACTAGCTTTGAACAACAATGCTTTTGCTTTAATTTTAAGGGATACTAACGGACTTGCCAATGCAATTTATCCAATCAACTCAGACAGTGTGAATGCATTAGAGAATCAACAGGGAGAATTATTTTTAAGATTTTTAATCAAAGGTAAGTATTATACTTTTAAATACTCTGACATAATCCACTTAAGGCGAGACTTTAACGACAGCGACATATTTGGATCTAATCCAGCGAGAGCTTTAACACAACTTATGGAGATAGTGACAACTACAGACCAGGGAATAGTTAAAGCAATTAAAAACAGTAACATAATTAAGTGGCTCTTAAAATTTAATAATATTTTGCGAGAGGAAGATATAAAAAGACAGACAAAGGAATTTGTTAATAGTTTTTTGAACATAGACTCAGAAACTAGTGGTGCTGCAGCAACAGATGCAAAATTTGATGCACAGCAAGTCGAACCTAAGAACTATGTGCCAAACTCTGCGCAAACAAAGGGAACTGTGGATAGAATCTACAGTTTTTTTAATACGAATGAAAACATCGTGCAGTCAAGCTATAACGAGGACCAATGGATATCATACTACGAGGCAGAAATTGAACCTGTACTTGTGCAGATGAGCAATGAATTTACAAGAAAATTATTTTCACGAAGAGAAAGAGGCTCTGGAAATAAGATAATTTTTGAGTCCTCAAACTTAAACTTTGCAAGTATGCAGACTAAATTAAACCTAGTCCAATTTGTGGATAGAGGAATCATGAACCCTGATGAGGTAAGAGCAATTTTAAATATGGCGCCAATACCAGATGGACTTGGTCAAGCGTACATCAGAAGATTAGACACAGCAGAAATTGAAGGAGGTGAAGAAGATGCCAATAAAGATTAATGGGACAATAATCAGTAACGATGATAAGTGGATTTATGACTGGTTTGAAATAGAATCCTTTTGTCCGAAAGACTTAGAACTTATAGATGGACAAGACGTGGATATAGAAATTAACTCTCCAGGAGGATATATCTACCCCGCATCAGAAATATACACAGCGCTTATGAAGCATAGGGGTAATGTGAATGTAACAATCACTGGTCGCGCTGCAAGTGCTGCATCTGTAATTGCTATGGCTGGTACGCATGTAGCAATAAGTCCAACAGCACAAATCATGATACACAATGTGAGTGCCGTGGGACAAGGAGATTATAGAGTCTTTGAACATGCGGCCGAACAACTAAAAAAATCCAATGACACTATGGCCAATGCTTACATGCTAAAGACAGGTAAGTCTAAAGAGGAAATTTTAAAACTTATGGACTATGAAACCTGGTTTACTCCAGATGAAGCCTTAGAACATGGATTTGTAGATGAAATCCTACAAAGGCAAGAAGAGGAAAATCAATTTAAGTTAGTAGCGGCGAGTGATTACTTGATACCACAAGCTGTTGTAAATAAATTAAAGCAAGAAAAAGAGCAAGAACAACTTAACTTATTAAAACTAAAGGAGAAGAAACTATGAATAAGAAAAAATACTTAGAAATGAGAGCAAAAATGCTTGATGAAGCACAAGGCTTTATCAACGACGGAAAACTTGAAGAAGCAGCAAACAAAAGAAAAGAAATTGAAAAACTAGATGCAGATTTTGAAGCAGCGTCAAAAGAACAAGCAAACCTTGATGCGCTAAATGATGATAGTAAAGTGGCTGACTTTAAAAATGCAGCAGTAAATGAAGGAGGTTTAAATCCAGTAGAAAAAATTAACAAAGTAACAGATACAGTAAGCTACGAAGAAGTATTTTCAAAAGTAGCACTACAAAGAGACTTAACTCAAGAAGAGATTAATCTCTTTAATCAAATGAACCCACAAAATGTATACACTCACAACACAACAAATACTGAAATTGTAATACCTGAAACAGTTGTTGGTGGAATAATCGATACTATGAAAGAACTACATCCAATCCTAGCTGATGTAATGCCAACAAATATTAAAGGTGTTGTAAAGTATGCCAAGAGAACTGCAATACCTGCTGGAGATGCCGACTACTACGATGAGGCAACTGCAACTGCTGACGAAGAAAACACTTTTGGTGAATTGGTACTTGGGGGTAAAGAATTATCTAAGGCAGTGACAGTAACATGGAAACTACAAGCAATGGCAGTTGCTGATTTTATACCATTTATCCAACGTGAGCTTGGAGAGAGAATGGGCGCAGCTAAAGCAAAAGCTTTTGTAAAAGGTGCTGGTGATGCTAAGTATCCTCAAGGAGTTGTAACTGCTATTGAGAAAGAATCAGGTACTCCACAAAAAATAGCTTATGCAGCCTCTGGATTAACTTATGCAGACTTAACTAAAGCTATGGGAGTTATTAAATCTGGCTATGTAAATGGAGCAAAAATATATGCAACTAATGCAACTGTTTGGGGAACACTTGCAAATCTTGTTGATGGCCAAAATAGACCACTATTCATCCCTGATGTAACAACAGGCGGAGTTGGCAGAATATTTGGAATCCCAGTTGTAGAAGAAGATGCTATGGGCGACGGAGAAATCTTAATCGGTAATATGGGTGCAGGATATAAAGAAAATGTATCAGAGCCTATGAAACTCGTAACAGAACAACACGCAAAAGCAAGGACTACAGATTTTGTAGGATATGAAGTACACGACGGTGGAGTAGTTGATGAAAAGGCTTTTGCATACATTGTAAAAGGGGTTTAAGATAAATGGCTTATAAAGTAATAAGTGGATTTCAAGACACCGGAACTGGTGTCTTTTATGATATCCACAAAGAAATAGATCCAAAAAATAAGAACCTTAAAAAATATCTTGAAGCAGGGGTTGTTATTGATGATAATCCAAAGAAAGTTATTAAAGAAAAGGCAGAAAATACCAAGGAGTAAAGGGTGATTAAAGTGACACCTGAACTTTTAAAATATTGCAAACTACTATTAAGACAAGCGACTACGACGGCTTTTGATGAAGAAATCGAAAACTTGATAGAAGCTTGTCTTTTAGATTTAGAAATAAGTGGTGTAAAAAAGACTGATGATGAACTAGTTAAGCGTGCAGTTGGAATCTATGTAAAGGCACACTTTGGAAGTGAAAATCCAGATAGAGTTGGACTTATAGAATGTTACAACTCTTTAAAGACTCACCTTGCATTAAGCGAGAAGTATGGAGATGAATTGCCTCATGAAAAAACCAGTTAATATTATACTTAAAAAAACAATAAAAGATGGCATAGACGACTGGGGCAATCCTTTAACATCTGAAGTGTCATGGATAGTTTTTGCTGACAGAATGTCTGTAACAAGTGCCGAGTTTTACAGAGCATCGAATCAAGGACTAAAACCAAGTGTAGTCTTTGAAATTTATGAAAAAGAATTTGATAATGCAGATTTAATTATTTTTGATGATGTTGAATACTCAATCATAAGAACCTACCAAAAAACACTGGACAGACTAGAGGTGGTCTGTGAAAGGAAGGTAGGAAATGATTGACTTATCTGCAGAAATTGAAAAAGCTCTGGAAGAACAAATAGAAGTCGCAAATGAAGTTTTAGAAAGTGCAGCACAGAAAGTTGCAGATGATGCAGTCAAAGAACTTAAGTCATCAAGTCCTAAGAAAACTGGGAAATATGCGGGCGGATGGGG
Organism: Peptoniphilus sp.; assembly: GCF_050943655.1. Classification (GTDB taxonomy): domain Bacteria; phylum Bacillota; class Clostridia; order Tissierellales; family Peptoniphilaceae; genus Peptoniphilus_A. The sequence continues at coordinate 7,675 of NZ_JBMNPQ010000044.1, forward strand.
CAAAGAAGAGTCTAAGATGGCCACTAGAAGTAGATCCTACACAATCTACAATAAAAAGTATGCCAACTTAACTCACTTACTAGAATTTGGACACGCTAAAGTTAATGGCGGAAGAGTTGCAGCAAAGCCGCATATTGCGGCAGTCGAGCAAAAAGCCATGAAAGATTTAGAAGATGAAATCAAAAGGGGGATTGAAAATGGATAAAATCAATCCTGTGAAATTATTAAAACCTTTGGGTAAGCCAGTCGGCTACTTTGTAAATCCAGAACCTGGAGAAGTACCTTTTATTGTTTATTATGGAGCTGGTTCCAATAACTTTAAAGCGGATGACAGAGTTTATAGCAAAGAGGCCCATTGGAATATAGAACTTTACGTACGAAGTAAAGACATAGAGTTAGAAGAAAAATTAGAAAATTTATTAGACGATGAAGAAATAGTTTGGGAGAAAGGGCAAGATGTCTATATAGATACAGAAAAAGTCTTTCTCATTCCTTACTATATCTAAGAAAGGAGAATATTATGACAAATAAAGTAAAGTTTGGGTTAAAAAACGTACACGTTTTTCCAATAACTGATGATAAAGAAGACGGAGTCGTTTTTGGAGAAGTTATAAAAGTACCGGGAGCAGTAAGTTTATCACTAGATGCAGAAGGTGACTCTAACGAATTTTATGCTGATGATGTAATTTACTGGTCACAGTTTTCTAATAACGGATATTCTGGAGACCTCGAAATTGCACTTATTCCAGAAGATTTTGAGGTTAAAATTCTTGGAAATATCAAGGACAAAAACGGAGCAATTGTTGAAAAAGCTGACGCAAAATCTGTGCCTTATGCAATGGCCTTTGAATTTGATGGAGATAAAAATAAGACGAGACATATCTTCTATCATGTAACAAGTTCAAGACCATCAGTTGAGGGGCAAACTAAGGAAGATAAGACAGATCCAACTACTGATAAAATATCACTTAAAGCAATTCCAGCAACCGATACAAAAATAGTAAAGGCAAAGCTTGCTGAAGGATCTGAAGGCTATGACACATTTTTTGATAAGCCTTATGTAGTAACAGAAGCAACTGAAACCGTATAAGGAGAACTATATGGAAAAAACAATAACAATAGACGGTCAAGAAGTTAAATTTTCGGCAAATGCAGCTTTTCCAATAATTTACAAAAAACAATTTGGCCACGATATTTTAACAATTTTGATGCCGTTAATATCAGAAGCATTAAAAGGAGCAGACGAACTATTAATGAGATCAGAAGATGATGGAATAATGCCATCTGATATTGGAACTTTATTAGAAAGTGTATATAGTCTTGAAATGGTTGATATGCTTAACTTATGTTGGGCACTTGCTAAATCAGCAAATCCAGATATAGATGAGCCAATAAAATGGTTTGCTAAATTTAATGAGTTCCCAATAATTGATGTAATGCAAGAATTATCAGAAATACTTTTACCTTCTTTGATTTCTAAAAAAAAATTAAAGACAATGGAAGCAAAACTGAAGACGATAATGACGAACCAGTAGATATTGAGCTTATAATGACTGGTGCAATATCAAGAGGATTAAATTTATCAGATTTTGAAAAGATGACTGTTGGGCAAGTAGTTGACTATTGCATAGAATACAACAATATTCATACTGAAACAAAAAAAGAAAATGGTGTAAGAAAGGCAAGGCAAGAAGATTTTAATAATTTCTGATTGCCTTTTTTAATTTTGATAATGGAGGTGAAAAATGGCAGGAAATATTAAGGGTATAACCATTGAAATAGGTGGAGATACCTCTAAATTAGATAAAGCTTTAAATGGAGTAAATAAAACATCAAGAGAATTAAACAAAGAACTTAAAGAAATAAAAAAATCAATGAAGTTTAATCCTGATAAGTCTACAGAACTTATGGCGCAACAGCAAAGGGCCTTGAGTAAAGCTATAGAAAACACCTCCGAAAAACTTAAAACTCTTAAAACAGCTCAAGAACAAGCTAAGCAAGCTTTGGAACGTGGCGAATTAGGTCAAGATGAATATGATGCATTGACACGCGAAATAATGAAAACTGAAAATCAGCTGAAATCTTTTGAGAGGCAACTTAATACTTTAAATTCGAGTTGGTCACAAGCTGGTCAAAAAATGCAAGAATTTGGTACTAAATTACAAGGAATAGGAGATAAGGTAACAGACATTGGTAAAGGAATGTCTACAAAAATAACAGCTCCTTTAACTGCGCTTGGAGGATATGCAACCAAACTTGCAATGGATTTTGATGCGGCAATGTCAGAGGTACAGGCAATATCAGGAGCGACAGCTCAAGATATGGAGACATTATCCGCGACTGCGAGGGAACTCGGAGCTACAACAACTTTTAGTGCAAAAGAAGCTGCTGATGGAATGAAGTATCTTGCTATGGCGGGCTGGGACGTAAACCAAATGACTTCTGCTATGCCTGGTTTATTAAATTTAGCTGCCGCTTCTGGTACTGATTTAGGAAGAACTGCTGATATAGTAACAGATTCACTTTCTGGATTTGGAATGAAAGCAGAAGATGCAGGAAGACTGGCCGATGTTATGGCTGTTGCTTCATCATCAGCTAATACGAATGTAGAAATGATGGGGGAAACATTTAAATATGTAGCTCCACTGGCTGGTGCACTTGGTTATAGTGTTGAAGATGTTGCTGTAGTGACTGGCCTTATGGCCAATAGTGGTATTAAAGCTGGCCAAGCTGGTACTGCAATGCGAGCAGCATTTACAAGGCTCGCGGCGCCAACAAAAGAAGTTGAAAAAGGACTGGCTTTGATTGGATTAAGGGCTTCGGATTTACAGGGATTGTCTTTAGATAAAACAATCAGAATTTTGAGGGCTGCTTTTAGTGGCCTTAGTGATACTCAAAAAGCACAAGCGGCGAGTGCTTTATTTGGACAACAAGCAATGTCAGGGATGTTAGCTGTATTAAATGCTAGTCAAGATGAATACAATGCATTATCTGATGCAGTTTATAATGCAGATGGTGCTGCAGAACAAATGGCTAAAACTATGAACGATAATTTATCGGGCTCTTTAAAAACATTACAATCAGCAGCAGAAGAAGCAGGAATCTCACTTGGAGAAGTCCTAGCACCAATGATAAGGGATCTGGCAGAAAAAATAACTGAACTTGTAAATAAATTTAACGGACTGAGCGACCAAACTAAAGAAAATATAGTTAAGTTTGGGTTATTTGTTGCAGCGCTTGGGCCAGTGCTCGTTATTTTAGGATCTATTATTGGTGGAGCTGGAAAAGTAATAGGGGTTTTTGGTGGAATTGCAGAGGCAATTGGTGTTGTTGCTAATGGAGCAGAAGCAAGTGGGCCTGCGGTAGCAGGATTAGCAAAAATATTTACAGGAGTTTCTAAAGCTGGTGGATTATTAAAGGCTGGTTTAATAGCGGTAAGTGGAGTTATAAAAGGAGCAATGCTTTCAATATCTGCTTCTTTAGGAATACCAGTTGCTGGAGTAGCGGTGCTTGCTGCTGTGATAGCTGGCTTAACTGTCGCTATTTATCAGAACTGGGATTTAATAAAAGAAAAAACTCTAGAGGTATGGACTAGCATAAAAGAATGGTTGTTTGAAACGTGGACTAGTATTACACAAGTAGCAACTGAGATATTTAATGGATTGGCTGTAATATTTCAATTTGTTTGGGAAGCAATAAAAGAAATATTTAATGTAGCATGGCTAGCAATTTCAACTCCTTTAATATTAGCTTGGGAAGTATTTATAGCGACAGCTGAAACAATATGGGCAGCTTTAACTGCAGTCTTTACTACGGTTTGGGAATCTGTCAAACAAGTAACTTTGAGTGCTTGGGAAAATATAAAAGGAGCAATACTCCCGATTTGGGAATCCTTTAAAGCCAAAGCGAGTGAGATATTTAACGCAGTCAAAGACGTAATAGTTAAGGCTTGGGAAGCGGTAAAATCCAAGTCCACAGAAGTCTGGAACTCAATAAAAGGTGTAATC
>NZ_JBMNPQ010000045.1:0-11679 GCF_050943655.1 Peptoniphilus sp.
ATACAATGTTTATTGACAATTTTAGTAATACTAAATTTTATTACGGGAAATCCTTTTTAAAATTTTTTGATTGATCACATTACAATATGTTAAAAAATATTGGATATTTTATTAAGGATTTATTATTTTAAGAATTTTTAATATAAGGATTTTAATTATGAAAGCCATAGACTTTAGCGATTTGAAAAAATTAAATAGAAAGGAACTTTTGGAGCTTCTTCTCGAGCAAGTTAAAGAAAATGAGAGACTAAAAACTGAACTTATGGAAGCGAAAAAGGAACTTGAGAACAGGGAAATTATTATTGAGAATGCAGGGTCTCTTGCAGAGGCGTCTTTGGAAATTTTTGAAGTTTTTAAAAATGCTGACAAGGCCGCCCAAGCTTATCTTGAAAATGTGAAAAATTCCCTTGGAAATGATGGTGAAGACATTGACTGATAAAAAAGACCTTGAGGTTAAAGATCTTGAAGAGGAACTTCAAAGGGTCAACAAAACTATTAAGTTTAGACAGACTGTAAGGTCGACAATTTTTGGGCTACTAGTTGTTGCGGCGATTATGGTTCTTGTTGCGGCACTTTGGATGCCAGTACTTAGAATTTATGGAAATTCAATGGTTCCATCTTTAGATGAAGGTGACTTAGTAATTGCGCTAAAGTCAAAGGACTACAAAAGAGGAGACATTGTTGCACTATATTATGGAAACAAGCTACTTGTTAAGAGAATTGTAGCAACTCCAAGAGAAGAAGTCGACTTTGATGCAAAGGGCAATGTCTATATAAACAATGAAGTATTAAACGAAACATACATCGATAAAAAATCATACGGAGATATCACTATTAGGCTCCCTTACAAGGTACCTGATGAGCGATACTTTGTTTTGGGAGACCACAGAGATACATCAGTAGATTCAAGATCAGCAGTTTTGGGAGCGCTTCCCGAGGATCAAATAATTGGCAAAATAATTTTTAGAATGTGGCCACTTAACAAATTTGGAACTGTAAAGTAGAAAAAGTGGGGATATTATGGGCTTACTGCAAAAGTTAAAAGAGATTTTAAATGACAAGGCCAGAAGAAAAAAATTTCATAAAGTTTTTGGAGTTCTTGCTATTTTTGTAATTGTATTGACTGCAGTTGCTATAAAACTCCCAGCGATGACATTAGAAAAAGACAGAGCAAAGAATGACGACATTCCAGTTAAGACTCGTGACCTTAACTATAAGGCCGCTTCTTTGGATTTGGAAGAGAAAAAGGACTCTTATGATTCTAAAAGTCTATTAGATGACTCTAAAGAAAAAGATGAAAATAATAAATTAGAAAAAAAGAAAAAGAAAAATGATTCTGGTCTTAGTTTATTTGAAGAAAAAACAGCGGGAGAAGAAGATGCTGATGCAAAAGGCGAAAAAGAAGTTGTTGAAGAAGAAAAAGATAATAAAGAAATTGACAAAGAAAATACTTTAGAAAATAAAGTCGAAGAAAATAAATCTCAAGAAAAATCAGAAAGTGAAGAGCCAGAAGAAACAGAAGAACAAGAAACAGTAGAGCCTGAAGAAGAAAAAATCGTAGCAAAAAATAGAGACTTTACTTTTGTGGGAGACGACATAGAGGCAAATGTCGTACTTAAAAATTCGGCTATAAAAGAGGGCTCACAGTTAAAAATAAAAACTTTAGAAGAAAATCCGACAATGGTCTATTTTAGATCTGCATTCAGTTGGCACAGCATGTTAGATGAAGAAGAAAAGACTCCTGAAATTTTAAAGGACAATATAATTGAAGAAGCTGATGCCGAAGAAAAGAAGCTTGCAATCGAAGATGCGCTAGGTTCAGAAATAGAAGAGATAAAATTTTTGGACATTTCATTTTACGGAGAAGACGGCACTCATCTTCCAGTTAAAGATGCTGCCAATGTAACATTAAATGTAGAAAATCTAAATTTAACAAAAACAGATGAAGAAGAAATTTCTATCGCGCACTTTGACGACATGGGCCTTAATATTTACGAGCCGGATATTGTTCAAGATGAAGATGGAAATGTAAAAGAATTATCCTTCGACACAGATGGATTTTCTGTATTCGCAATAATAAAGCACAATACGTGGAAGAGAGTGCAAATTAGTAACGACTTGTATTCAATAGCTGCCTTTGATGATTTACTTCATGTAATACATGAAGATGAGAATAAAAATATTGAGCCGAAGGACCTTGACAAGTCAATTTTAAGTGAAATTTCTGGTCGTGAAGAGACTGAGAGTCCTTATGGATTTCCATCTTCAACAACTGCAAAAGAATACAAAAAGCTTTCAGTTGTGCCGACTGGAGATGAGTTTGTAATTATAGACAATGATTCAGATAATTATTTATCAATAAATAGTGAAGAACATCTTGTTTGGTCAGATAAAGAATATTCATTTAAATTTTATGAAAGTTCGAAAGAACCGGGCAAAATAAGAATTTTGGGAGAGAGCAGAGATCAAAAACCACAAATCCTTGTTTTTGATAAAAATGCCAATAATTTTAAAGTTGTGGATTCTTACGAGGAAAATGAAAGCTACATCTACGATTTTATTGTTATAAAAAATAGATTTTATTATAGAGCTCTTAATAATGAAGAGCTTAACAATATGCCAGACGAAGGCAAATTTATAATAATATCTGATAACTCACAAGCTACTACCTATAAAATACCTAGAGGATTTTTGACAAACACAATAAATCCTAAGTACGGAAAGACAAAAAACAATGGCAATAACGAATATAGAGACAGTACCATGCTTGCTAAGAGTGGCGAAATTTATACTCCTAAAGATGACTTGAGAAGAAGTTTTAGGTATAGAGAACCGAATTTGTTAAACTTCAAAAAAATAAGTAGTAATCCTGATGTTTTCTATATAACTGATGAAACTGGTAAATATATAAAGTTAAATACAACAAATTATTCAGCAATAGAAGTTGTAGATCCAATTCTAGAAAATGGAAATTTGTCAAATTTTGAAATAACTAAAAATATTTTCAACAACACCAATGAAGTTTTTCTTCATCACGGTACAGGTTATATGAACTTAGATACTAATTATGATACTACCATGGGTAACAGTTCAGCTATAGGAGGTTGGCATATATGGGGCGGTTCCAATAGTAGTTCAGCTTTAAACTCCAGAGTAAAACTAGGGGTTTTAATGGATGAAATGAATTTCTATGGATATCAGGAAAAAGATAGACTTGTCGATGCAGTTATTCCAGACGGATATTATGTAATAACAAATGATAATAGTTCAGATTTAAAATTATTGAAATATAGGATTGCTACGGATTTTCAAACAGCAATCGTAGCTAATGATAGGAATGGCGTTATATATAGAGGAACTTCTACTGCGTTACCTCTTGCAAATCAAATTTTTAAGATAGAAAAACAAAGCGATAATAATTATAAAATCTCTACAGAAAATAGAAAAGAATATTTGCAAATAACAGGAAATCTTTATAATACAAATTCTTATAATAAATTAGCATTCCAAACAAATTCCCAACAAGACAATGCAGGGGACATTAAAATATCCACAAGAGAAGATGATCCTAGCGTACTTTATATTTATAGCAAATATGGCTCCTTAGATAATTATGGAAATGTTTGGGGAAGTAGACCTGGAGACTTTGGAAATCCACTCAGACTTTATAAAGTTGACGGAAACACAAATAAAAGATTTACTAATCTAGCAAGTGAATCGGATGATACTACAGAAAAATTTAACCTTGCAGATATTGCCGACGGAAAATATATCATTGGCAACTCTAAAGAAAAACCGACAAATACAAAGACAGAGTTTAAAGTATTAGACGGAAGTTTTAATGTGCAAGATGCACTTATCCACTACAGCGACGACTTTGGAGAAAATGTTCCGCTAGTTGAAGCAAAAGATTTAAACACAAAATTGTTTGAGTGGAGCATCAAGCAGACTGATGAGCCGGGATATTATGAAATTTCTAAGACAAGTGAGAATGGGGAAGTAACCGATACAAAGCTTATATTAAAGCCCGATGGACTTGGAACTACAAATGCAACTGGTAAACTTCGAATTTATAAAGTAGACGATACAGAAGATTTAAAAGTAATAATTACAGATGGCAAATACCGCTTGAGATATGACGGAGAAAAATTTATAACAGTTACAACTGATGAAAAACTTACGGAAGAAGATTACTTCTATCTCGGCAAAAAAGAAGATAACTATTTATCCTTTAAGCTTACAACGCCGAGTGAATACGGACCGAGTGCAAATTGGCTTTACAATAAAGATGCAGGAAGCGATGTGCAAGACGGACCTGTAAGGCTTCAAGAGAGAATTTTAATTAAAGATTTAATAGACGATAATGGAGAATATAACTTTAACAGGGCGACACCACTTGGATACTTCAAAACTTATGGGCCAATAGGAAGGATATATTCAACTCAAAAAGATGGAGTGGTAGATGAACAGTACAAAAACTTGTACCGTTTGGCGCTTCCTGATGTTAATTTTAAAAAGAATGTCGAGCCAAAGGCCCATTACGTCGAATATGCCTTCATGGGTTACAAGGTGGATATAGATGGCACAGTTTATCTTTTAAACAAGAATGCGAAATTTGAAATATATCAAGAAAATGATGAACCAGCTGGAGTTTCAATAGATAAAGAATATCTAACTATCTTAAACCAAGACGGAACAAAGACGCCGGCAACAGAAAAACTACAAGTGCCTTTTGGAGAAAAATATATTTTCGAGACGAGATGGCTAGAACTGTCGAGTCCGCTTTACTTTAACTTCAACTCCGAAAAAGGGATAACGGACCAAGAGAGATCAATATCGGCAGATGAATTGTTAAAAAGAGAAATAAATGAAACTTCAAGTCCGATGATGGGAGAGGGACGTATACTTTTCCAAAAACACGGCGGAGTAGTAGATGTCGACCTTAATAATACATCGTCAATAACGATGGACTACAAAGTTCGCGACAAGTTTAGAAACATTATGAATATCGACTTTCCAACGAATTTAGAAGACGAGTTTACACCAAAGCAAAGAAATCAGATTATATTTGATAGGGTCGTAGATCCACAAAAATCAAATGGCAGCAACATAGAATACACAGAAATGCTTGGAGACTACAATGTAAAGAATTATGTAACTAGTAATGTCTTAAAAGATAGGGCAGTCAGATGGTTAAAAGAGACTGATATTAACGAAGCTGGAATTTTAAAATACGACATTGAAGATAAAAATAAAGAAATAATTTTCAAAATTCCAAAAGAAAGATTCGACACAGATAGGTCGAGCATCGACTTTTTAAATGTTGAACAAAAAGAGACGGGGACATTTTTAAGAGGAATACTATATTGCCAAAGTAACACAATATCTGTAGAAAAAATATTTAAAAACATAACAGATGATGAGTTTGAAAAATTAAGAACTGGCGGCGGAGGTAGCGACAGATTTGAGATAAAAATCTTGCAAAATGACGAGTCATCCGCTCGGCCAGGCAGCCTACTCTATACATTGGCATTTAATAGAACTAATGATGGCAATACAAAGATGACGGCCTTTCCACAAATTGGCGAACCTGCCAAGAAGTATTGGGACATAGAAAGAGTTGACACATCAGTCGATTATACAAATAAAAAAGTAATTTGGTCTCTAATAATGATGCCAGATACTGATTATTATGTAGAAGAGAAAAATATAAACTCTGGACCAGATGAGAAATCTCTATATGTGACAATGGAAGAGTCCACTTATGGCGGAGAAGTTTCTGATTCAAAAAAATTATATATCAAAGACCCAAAAACTTACGATGACAGAATTATAACTAAAAAACTTAACAGTAGGACTGAAGATGTAGTTAGAATTACTAACCACTACAGTTCAAATGGTTCAGTTTTAATAAACACTTTTGACAGCGAGAGCAAAAATCCACTTAGAGACAAGAAGTTTATTCTATATAAAGGTTCAGATACAACTGGAGTAGAATACACATCAGCTCTAGACGGAACCATTGTACTCTCAGACTTAGGAGTAGGTTCTTACAGACTGGTGGAAAAGGAAGAAGATAGGGATCCGATTTACAATCCAATAAGTGAAATAACTTTTGACATAAAAGAAGAAAATGGCAACTTTGTGATGACAAATGGCAAAAGCGAGAGCAAAAATGTTGAGTATTCTACTGAAATCCTAGGTGATAATAAAGACAGAGTTGAAAATACAATAAATATTTCATATATCTTGAGCACAAAGACAATCACAATCACAAAAGAATTCGAGGGACTATCAAGTGCCCAAATTACAGACATCATAGGTAACGAAACTTCAACAGACAAGCCATTTAAAATTATTGTAAAGGGTTACGATGAAAGTAATGTAGAAGTTGGAAGTAAGATTTTGAACTTCAAAAATTCACAGGGTATTGCCTTTAACACAGAATTTGGTTGGAGAATAAACACACTGGAAAAAACAGATAAAACTGGCGAGATAAATATATTTGATAAAGAAGAAAACTTAAATTTGTCTTATATGACAATTGAAGAAGATGGATATGAGCATCCACAGTTTCCAGTTACAAAGAGAACTGCGAATCTTGGGGGAAGGCAGCTAGCAGTAGACAAATATCCATACAGGCTGAGTGCCGAAGACTTTAATAAACCTAAAGAGGCGGCGGAAGAAGATAAGTCCATAGACTTTAGAATTAAAAACATATACACAGATGTATTCGACGTCTTTATCACCGTCCGTGGAAGAGACTTCAAGAATGAGAGATATGTGCCAGTTGAGGATTTGGGACTAAAATTATATGGCAGCATTGACGAGGCGGATAACGATAAGTTAAATGAGAAAGACTTTACAGGTATTGGAACTTTCTATGAACTCAAAAAGCCTACATCAAGCGATCCGTCAAATCCTAAAATAACAAGTGAATTTATAACTAACGAGTATGGACAAAGACAAATATTTAACTTTGCGATGTACGACGGAAATAAATATATAATAGATGAATTTAAAAATCCAATGGATAGCGTAGACGGAGAAGAAGTCGTCTATTATGCACTAGAAGAGCCCCTAGAACTTGATGTATTTACGGGAGCAACTCCAGGCGGAGGAACTAAATTAAAAGCTCAGCTTAAAAAGGACGCACCGTCAGATTATTATTCCGTTCCGGGGAAATATAAAATAAATTATCACGAAGGTGGCGGAACATTATTTATAGACATCGACCTAGAGAGAACTAATTACAGACTGCCAGAGACTGGTGGGCTTGGCAGAGATAAAATCTATAAAGTTGCTGTGGCAATAATAATTATGTCATCGGCTTTATTAATAAAAAATAAAAAGAAAAAAGGAGAGAGCAATGAAAAGTAGAAAAGTAAAAAATCTTAGCCTATTACTTGTGCTAAGCTTTATGATTTCAGTGCTAATGCCATTTAGCGCATTTGCAGAAGGTGATGGAACAGTGACCTTGGAAAACCCAAGAGAGGGTGTAGAGTATAGTCTTTATAGAGTTTTTGACTTGTCTTACAATTAAACTGCGAAGGCTTATACTTACACTTCTGCTACAGAGGGACTTGAGACTGCATTGGAAAGAGACAATACTTATAAAGATTTATTAAAGACAAATGCAGATGGCTCATATGTAAAACGTGGAGATAGAATTGAAATAGATGCAACTAAACTAACTGATGGGACAATAAATCCTTATGACTTTTCAAAATGGTTGTACGATAATTCCAAATTATTAACTGATATGAATCAAACTAAAACAGGACAAGCTACAGGTAGCCTTGAGTGGACAGGTCTTGATCTTGGTTATTATATGATTAAATCAACTGCAGGTACTATTGTATCTCTAGATACAAATGATAAAAATACAACAGTTCACGAAAAGAACCCAGCACAAACTGACCTTGCTTTTACAAAAAATGTAAAGGGAGGAACTGCAGCAGATTATGCAAAGACAACTTATGCAAATATTGGCGAAGAAGTAGAATTTAAAATCACTTTTAATGTACATGAGTATGCAAACAATGAATATGTTTTGACAGATACACTTCCAGGCGGAATGGATTATGTTAATGGCAGTTTTAAAGTTGAAGGATTGGAAGGATTAACAGGAAAAGATTTATATTCGTCTGATACATTTGCCGCAAACAATAAAGAGCTTAAAGTAACTTTCCCACTAACAACTATACAAGAACTTGCAAAAACAGTTAGAGATGACGATACAATAACTTCAAAAACTGTAACAGTTACTTACAAAGCAAAATTAAATAAGTCTGCGTTGATGAGTAATAATACAGAAGTTAAATTAAATAAAAATACAGCAGCACTTAAATATGACACTGCGGATACTGCAAAAGTTACAGCAGAAGCTTCTGTTAAAACTACTGAATTTAATATTTTAAAATATGCTTCAACTGGTGAAACTGGAAACCAAACAGAGTCAGGCTTAGCAGGCGCTAAGTTTAAAATTTATACAAAAGAAAGTGGTGGAAATCCATTAATTCTTACAACAGATATAGGTTCTAATATATATTATTACAATGGACAGGATCAAGATACAACAGGTGGGACAGAAATAACAACTCCAGAAGATGGTCAATTTACAATCAAAGGTCTAAAAACCGGAGAGTATTACATCGAAGAAACACAAGCTCCAGAAGGATTTAACTCACTTGAAAGTAGAGTTAAGCTAACTATTGCAGATGGAACAACAGTAGATTACTCTTCTGATGATGGTGCTGTTGAAGGCAATACATTAAAAATATTAAACCAAGGTGGTACTAAACTTCCATCAACAGGTGGCATGGGTAGAAACTTAATCTACACTGTCGGAGCAGTTGTATTTTTCGGCGCGCTTATTCTTTTAATTTCAAGAAATAAAAACAAAAATAAAGAGTCTTAAAGGAGCAAAAGGGAAATGCTAAAGGATAAAGTAAACTTAATACTATTTATATTTCTTATTCTTGGTATTTCCCTACTTTTGTATCCAAGTATCGCCGATTATTGGAACGCATCTAGGTCTACCAAGGTAATAAGTGAGTACAACGACGGACTCAAAAACTTATCGAGCGAAACAATAGAAAGAGAATATAATAGAGCCGTCGAATATAACAAAAAACTTTTGACGAGAAATAACTCACAGGACAAAATCAAAGAGATGGACGACTACTACAATATACTAAAAGTCGGAAATAACGACGTGATGGCAAATATCTATATCCCATCAATTAACGTGAGACTTCCAATATATCACGGCACCGACGAAAACATATTGCAGTCGGGGCTTGGTCATATCGAGTGGACATCACTTCCCGTTGGAGGAGTGGGTACGCACAGCGCAATCACTGGCCACAGAGGACTTGTATCAGCAAGACTTTTTACAGATATTGATCAGCTCGAGCCAGGCGATATATTTAAAATATATGTGCTGGATAAGGAGCTCGATTACCAAGTGGACAACATAACAGTAGTGGAACCGCACGAGACAAAGGATTTATTAATCGATAAAGATAAGGACCTTGTCACTCTTGTGACTTGCACGCCCTATGGAATAAACACACACAGACTACTTGTGCGTGGCAAGAGAATTGACGGGCCACTTGACCTTTCACACATAACATCAGAGGCCTACAGAATAAAACCAACAGTTGTTGCGGCAGTTATGATAATTCCAGCTTCCATAATATTTGGGGCGATTAACCTTGCAATGGACAGAAGGCGAAAGTGATAAAATGAAAAGAAAAATAATATTAATAATCACATTTTTAATAGTATTCACAACAGCAGTCTGTGCAGAAGGTGAAAAAATAAATGCAAAAGTCTATTACTTTGAAGACTTGACGAAATTTGGATATGAACTTAGTCGAGAAGAATTTGAAGCGCTCGACTCGTCCGAAAAGCAAAAAATAACTTACAAAATAATATCTGAAATATATTCACAAAAAATTGAAAATAATTATGACATAAATATGGACTTAGAGGCAGAAAACAAATTCGACTTTAAAAAGAGTGGCTACTATCTATTCACCTTCGACAAAAATAAATCTCACGACAAAATAATAACATCGAACCCAATACTTTTGTACTCATCGGGAAGTGGAAGGCTTTATGTAAAAGAAAGCATGGAGGATATAGATGAGCCAGTCGAACCAAGTGAGCCAGAAGACTCTGGAGGAAATACATCGACAGGAAATACAGAAGCTTCAACTTCAGATAAGAAAACCCCAACCAATAGTCCACAAAAAAATCTAGACTTAAACGTGGTCTTCGACTATGGTGAGTTTGACTTCTCACGCGAAGTAGAAGTGGGGTTATATGATGCTCATGGAAATCTCGTGGCAATAGCTCGCTTAAATAGAGATAACAATTACAGATATACATTTCATGGACTCGATTATCTAAAAAATTATATCGTAAAGCCACACAACCTAGAATCATACGACTACACAATAGATAGAGTTGCTGATACGTACTATATAGAAATAATCGGATACATGGGAGAAGAAAAGCAAAGAGGCGATGATGCAGGTTACGAAGAACTACAGGAACCTAAAATGCCAGAAGAGAATGAAACAAAAGATGAGGACTTTGAAAAACTTGCCCCTGCAAAACTTCCGCAGACTGGAGTTATGTGGCTTCCAGTATTCTTTCTCTTTGCCATTGGAATAATTTTCATTATAATCGGAAGAAAAAGTGATAAGAATGAATAAAAGAACAATTAAAAAAATAGGAATAATACTTGTGGCGATGGCTTTGTGCCTCGCCATTTATAATATATATTCAGATTACCTTGGAGAAATTTCAAGCAAAAAAATAATCTCACAGCTTCCCTCTGTAGAAGAAAAACTTCCGCAACAAGAAGAAAATCTAAAGATCCCCGTAAAAAATATCGATGGCATAGACATAATAGGAAGAATTAAAATTCCAAAACTAGAAAGAGACCTTCCCGTTGCAGCAACATGGAGCGACGAATTGATGAAGAAATGTCCAAATAGATATAGGGGAGAAAAGTACAGCGAGCCACTAATAATCTTGGCGCACAATTATAGAAGTCACTTCGGTGGGCTTGGAAAACTTAGTCAAGGCGATGAAATAGAATTTATCGACGTGCTCGGAAGAAAGATAAAATACAAAGTAGAAGCGATGGAAGTAATAGATGGAGATGACGTAGAAAGAATGACTGGCACAGACTTTGACCTGACGCTTTTCACTTGCACATTGGACAGAACGACGAGGTTTACAATAAGAGCGAGTAGGACTTAGTAAAAAAATGTTTTAAAATCTTTTAAGATTTAAAATTTCACTTAAAGATTTTCGTGGATAAATTGTCAAAAATTAAGCACCTAAGCTAAGAGGTAAATAACTCTTACTTAGGTGTTTTAAATTTCAGAAATTTTTGGTGCATTTTTTTAAATCAAAATTATTCTCGAGCTCTTCATCAATCAACTGCTTTAGAAAAGAATCTTTCGATAAATTATTGTGCTTCCTTTTGCTAAGCGCAATATGTTTAAAAATATTTAAACCCTGTGATAACTTTATATCTTTAAAAGCTCTAACAGAAATTTTGTCGTGTGCATCTTTTGAACGTCTTTAACATTATTTTTTACATGCATTCTATTTATGAAACTTTGTACTTTTTTAATGGATTTTATCCTGAACATG
>NZ_JBMNPQ010000046.1:0-11529 GCF_050943655.1 Peptoniphilus sp.
ATAAGAAATTAGTTACAACTGATTTTAGTAATAAAATATTGTCGATGAGTTCTGACCTACTCATGAATGATAGTATTGTAGATGAGCTTATTAATACAATGAAGAGAAATTATTTAAATAGAGAGAAGTCTAAAATTTTAGAAGAAATTGAAAATCTTCAAAAAGAGAACAATATTTCTCTATTGCATGATGCTTTAGATAATTTGAGGGATATTAATTTAAGGCTGAGCGAATCGATTAAGGAGGATTACAATGAGTGACATGTCAAAAAAGACTGATAAAAACAAAAAAGATGAAAAGTCAAAAGAAACTGTCATTAACGAACTTATAAAAAAGGGTAAAAAAGATAAAAAATTGACGTATGATGAAATAGGAGATGCCCTAGAAAGTTTTTCTATAGACTCTGATGAGATTGATTCTATTTACAAAGAGTTTGAGAATTTAGATATAGAAATTATTTCAGATAAAGATGATAAAGAAGACGACGATGACGAGGAAGTGGATGTAACTAAAGAGGATCTATCTGTTCCTAAGGGAGTTACAGTTGATGACCCTGTCAGAATGTATTTAAAAGAGATTGGTAAAATTCCTCTTTTAACTGCAGAAGAAGAAGTTGAAATTGCAAAGAGAATGGAAGCAGGCGATGAATTTGCCAAAAAGGAACTCGCTGAGGCGAACCTTAGACTTGTGGTTTCAATTGCTAAGAGATATGTTGGACGTGGAATGAGTTTTCTTGACTTAATTCAAGAGGGAAACTTAGGTCTAATGAAGGCGGTAGATAAGTTTGATTACACTAAGGGGTTTAAGTTTTCAACTTATGCAACTTGGTGGATTAGACAGGCTATAACAAGAGCAATTGCTGATCAAGCTAGAACTATTAGAATACCAGTTCACATGGTTGAAACAATTAATAAACTTGTAAGAGTTCAAAGACAACTTGTTCAAGAACTAGGACGCGATCCATTGCCAGAAGAAATTGCAAAAGAGATGAACCTTGATGTTGAAAGAGTTCGTGAAATTCAAAAAATTGCTCAAGAACCAGTTTCTCTTGAAACACCTATTGGTGAAGAAGAAGATTCACATCTTGGTGACTTTATACCTGATGATGAAATACTTTCACCATCTGATGCGGCAACATTTACTCTTTTAAAAGAACAGCTATCAACTGTTCTAGAAACTCTTACTGAAAGAGAAAAAAAGGTGCTTACTCTTAGATTTGGTCTAGAAGACGGAAGAGCAAGAACTTTGGAAGAAGTTGGAAAAGAATTTGACGTAACTAGAGAAAGAATTAGGCAAATAGAGGCAAAGGCACTTAGAAAACTACGACATCCAAGCCGTTCTAAAAAATTAAAGGATTATTTAGAATGATTAAGTTATCAAAGAGATTACAAAAAATTGCAGATTTAGTGGATATGGACTCCACTGTAATAGATGTGGGCACAGATCATGGATATGTGCCTAATTTTTTGTGCAGCAAAGGAATTTCAAAAGACATCTATGCCACAGATATTTCTAAAAATTCTTTGGATAAATCCATTGAACTCACAAAAGAACTTGGAAATGAAAAGTATATTAAAAATATTTTAGCAAATGGAATTTTAAATGAGATGCGCGATAACATAATTATTGCAGGTCTTGGTGGAATCCAAATAGCTGAGATAATTTTTGATGCTGAAGATGTATGCAGAAATGCAAAAAAATTAATACTTCAGCCAATGCAGAAGACTTTTATCTTGAGGCGCGAACTCATGGATAGAGGATATGAAATATTTGATGAATATATAGTTTTTGAAGATGATAGATTTTTTGAAATACTTCTCGTTAGATTTCTAGGAGAAAAAATTGAATATACAAATAAAGATATATTTATTTCAAATATTCTCGTAAAGAAAAAGGACGAAGTCTACTTAGAATGTTTAAAAGAGCGCAAAGAAATTTTGGAAGATATTTTAAATAATTTCAATTCACAAAATGAAAGAGCAATGGAGAGAAAAAGTGAATTGGAAGAAAATTTAAGATACTTATCGGAGGCAATAGATGAAATATCAAATTAAAGAAATAATAAATTTTATGGAAGGCTGGGCAAAAAACGAATATCAGCTATCTTGGGATAATTCTGGGAAACAAATTTATTTTGATGAAGAAACTGACAATGTAGTAGTTGGTATGGATCTTACAGATAAATTAATAGATGAGGCGATAGAGAATGGTTCAAAATTAATAATCACTCATCATCCACTGTTTTTTGCTGGAATAAAAAACATATGCCAGGGGTCTTATGTGGGAGATAATATAATTAGGTTAATAGAGAATAAAATATCTGTATTATCTTGTCACACTTCTTTAGACATAGCAGCAGGAGGCGTAAATTGTGTCTTATTTAATAAGCTAGCTTTAGAGGATATGGATGTACTTACTTATGAAGAAGAAAAGCCCATGGGTCTTGTGGGAAGTCTAAGTGAAGAGATGAGTTTAGATGATTTTATTAATCTAGTTAAAGAAAAACTAGATGTTTCAAATATTAGAATTTATGGCAAAAATCCTGATAAGATGATTAAGAGAGTGTCCGTAATGGGTGGATCAGGTGCAGAATTTATGAAAATAGCAAAGTCAAAGTCTGATGTGTTTGTAACAGCTGATGTAAAGTACCACGACGGGCAGTGGGCCTATGAGAATGACTTTTACGTACTAGATCTTGGACATTTTCATTCAGAAAAAGTTGTGTTAGATGAAATTAGTGAAAGAATCAAAGAAAAATTTCATGATTTAGACGTGCACGTGTGCAAAAAATCTTCATTTGAACTTGATTAATTGATGCTATTTTATTATAATAAAAGTTAAGTAAATCGGTTAACTGCGCATAATGCGAGGAAAGTCCGCGCTCCACAGAGCAAAGGTGCTGGCTAACGGCCAGTGGGGGCGACCCCAAGGCTAGTGCAACAGAAATATACCGCCATAATGGTAAGGTTGGAAAGGCGAGGTAAGAGCTCACCAGATTATTAGTGATAATAATGCTATGTAAACCCCATCTGGAGCAAGACCGAATAGGAATTACAGACGCTGCTCGTGTCTGCCGGTAGGTAGGTTGCTAGAGGCTAATGGTAACTTTAGTCCAAGATAGATAGTTAACAAAACAGAACGCGGCTTATAGATTTACTTGTTTTCACAAAAAATTTATATTACGAAATGTAAAAGTTACAAAATAGTTAATCGGTCTTAACTTTTTTGTAACTTTTTGTTGTTTTTTTGTAACAACTTTGTTATACTTTAAAGGTAAGTAAAGTTAGAATAATTCTAAAATAGAAATTATAGTAATAGTTTTAATATATTTAAAGTATAGGAGTTGTTAGTATTGAAATCCTCAAGACATAAGCTCCCATTAGGGATTATAGCACTTTGTGCAACATCTCTATTTGGGCTAAAAGATACAGGTGTATTTATTAATGAACATGTACAAAAGACATATGGTGGAAATGAAATTGAATTCTCTGTAGGAGAAGAAGTTCAAATTATCGAAGAAAAAGATGATGGTTACTACGTTGCTAAAGGAAAAGCAAAGGTAACAATTCCACGCGATAAGATTCTAGTTAAAGAATTAGACGTACCTACTTATCAAATAGTAAAAGCTAGTCCTATTTTTGATGACAATGGACTTATTATTAGAAGTTTGTTTATTGATGAATACGCAGTTGGAATTTCAATAAATGGTGACAAAGCTAAAATAAAATGTAATGATGGCACTGTTGGATTCGTTTCAAGAGATGCTTTAAAGAAAATTTCTGATAAAAGAGATAATGTTACAAAAGTTACTGTTAAAAATGATGTAGTAGCAAAATCTGGTGGCAAATCACTTAATCTTAAAGCAGGAGAGACTGCAGATGTAGTTGACTATGATGCAGGTCATTTTGTTGTAAGAGATGATAACAATGCAAAATATAAAGTTCCAGCTAAGAATTTAGATATTGTTTCTGGACAAAAGATTGAAAAGCCAGTTGTTAAAGAAGAAGCAAAAGTACCTAAAGAGTCAAAACAAATTGTTAAGCTTGAAGCTCAAAAAGCACCAGAAGCACCTGCTGTTGTAGCTACAAAAGCAAGTGGATCTGCTGCAAAAGTAATTACTTCAGCAGAAAACAAATTGGGTTCAACTTATGTATATGGAGCAACAGGTAACGGTGGATATGACTGTTCCGGTCTTGTATATTCTATATATGTAAATGAACTTGGAGTTAAACTTCCAAGATCTTCAAGAGAACAATCACAATATGGCATGCAAGTTTCTAAAAGTGATTTAAAACAAGGAGACCTAGTATTCTTTAATACTACAGGTAGTGGAGTAAGCCACGTTGGTATTTATGTTGGAGATGGCAAATTTATTCACGCATCTTCAGGACAAGGAAAAGTAATTACATCTTCACTTGCTGAAGATTATTATGAAAATGCATATGTTAATGCAACAAGGGTATTATAATATATATCATTGACGTTAATCGCCGATCGAAAAATCGGCGTTTTTTTATAAACAAATTTAATGAGGGGGCAAAAATGAGCGATAACTTGAAATTTAGATTTTTATCCAAGGAAGATATTGATGACATCCTAAAATTAACAGGCGAGATTAATGCTAAAATTAAGACAAGAAGTATATTTTCAGAAGATACTAAGGAAGAGCTAGAAGAAGTTTTAGATAATGGCGGACATTTTCTTGGAGTATATGATGGCGACGACCTCATTGCTTATAGAGGCGTCAAAATACCTGACGAAGACTCAAATGTTGCAAAATTTATTAAGAATTTTGAAATACCACTGGACAAAGTTCTAATTAATGATACAGTAGTGGTGAAAGAAGATTATAGAGGAAGAAATTTACAAAATAGAACTCGAGACGAAATCGCAAAGAAATTTGAAGATACACAGTACACTCATAGAATGGGTACAGTCTCTCCTATGAATCCACATTCTTTTAATAATACTTTTAAGAGTGGATATAATATTATTGGGCTTGAGAAACTCTATCCAGACGAACATAATCCAGATGGATATTATAGATTTATTGTTCACAAATCAGACGATGTAGAATATTATTTTACTGGAAACGAAAAATATATCCACCATGAAGATATTGACAAAATAAAAGAAGCAATCGATGAATTTTTCTACGGAGTGGAAATTGATAAAGACGGATATATTCTTTTTAAAGAAGCAGATGTAAAAGTAAAAGATGATGATTCCCATTGATTAGGTGGGAATCTTTATAGAGTCTGAAAACGATATTCTTTTAAAACCCTTACTTCAATTGACAAAGTTTTCAAATGATGGGATAATAGGGTAAAGGAAAGATGAAACTATGAATAAAGAAAGATATTTATCAAATTTAAAAGAGATTTTGAGTGTATATTACGACGTTTATGAGGATTTTGATACTGATTTTGGAAGTGTCGATATTTATGCAAAATTTTTTGAGAGAAACGACAGATATATATTAAAAAAGGAAGCTATTATTTATTCGCAGGAAGCTTTCGAACATGTTTTTTGTAAGTACTTTGAAAACCTTACTATAAATGATGTAGTTGATTTTACAGGGTACTTAGAAAAAAATATAAATACGTTTGTCAAGCCAGACGATAACCATATGTCATCTATTCTTAGGGGCGTTATTGTAACGAATGAAAAACCAGACGAAGAAATAATAAAATTTATACAAAAATATAAATATTATAAAAGTTTTCAATTTGGCTTTAAAGGATGGGTAAATATAGGTTTAAACTTGGTTGACATAAATAATGAAAATAATTTTTACTACAATAAGGTGGGTAAAGGTGGTAAAGATTATTTCAAAATTTAATATTTTTTAAGGAGGTAAGAAAATGTTATCTTTAGGTATAGTACTCATCTGTATTATCTTATTCGTCATCGCATATAATACTTATGGCACTTATTTAGGAACTCAATGGGGTATTGATCCTAGCATTCCAACACCAGCTCACACAAAAGAAGACGGCGTTGACTTTGTTCCTGCTAAACCTCAAATCTTGTTAGGTCACCACTTTGCTTCGATTGCTGGAGCTGGACCAATTAATGGACCTATTCAAGCAGCAGTATTTGGATGGCTACCAGTTCTTTTATGGATCATAATCGGAGGTATATTCTTCGGTGGAGTGCATGACTATGGTTCTCTTACAGCATCTATGAAAAATGATGGTAAGTCTGTAGGTACAATAGTTGAAGACTATATGGGTAATACTGGTAAAACTCTTTTCTCAGCTTTTGCATGGCTTACTCTTATTTTAGTAGTTGCAGCATTTGGTTCAATCGTAGCTCAATCTTTTGAATCTACTCCAGTTGTTGCTACAGCTTCACTTCTATTCATGTTAGAAGCTATTGTATTTGGTTACTTTGTATACAGAAAGGGAGCTAACTTAGGAATTGCAACTGTAATTGGTGTAATCGTTTTATTCGCATCAATTTACATCGCTCAGTTCTTCCCAATTGCTCTTTCTGCAAATACATGGACAATTATCCTTGGAGTATATGCATTTGTTGCATCAACAGCTCCAGTTTGGATTCTACTTCAACCAAGAGACTATTTAAACTCATACTTACTATACACTATGATGATTGGTGCGTTCTTAGGAATTTTAATTGCTAGACCAGAAATTCAACTTGAAAAATTCACTGGATTTAGACTAGAAGGAGCTAACGGCTCAGTTAAATTCTTATTCCCAACACTATTTATCACAGTAGCTTGTGGAGCTATTTCAGGTTTCCACTCTCTAGTAGGTTCAGGTACTACTTCAAAACAAATTGACAACGAAAAAGACGCAAAACTTATTGGTTATGGCGCAATGTTAATTGAATGTGCACTTGCAGCAATAGCACTTGTTACAGCAGCTTATTTAACTAAAGAAAAATACGGCGAAATCCTTGCTGACAAGGGCCCTACAGTACTATTCTCAATGGGTATTGCAGACTTTATGACTAAGTTCGGTATTCCTTATGAACATGGACTTACTTTTGTAACATTATCAGTATCAGCGTTTGCTCTAACAACACTTGATACTGCAACAAGACTTGCTAGATTTATTTTCCAAGAATTCTTTGAAAAGAACGATGGCGTTGGCGAACAACCAGCACTTACAAATAAATGGGTTTCTACAACAATAACTGTTGTAGTAGGATTTGCCTTTGCTCTAAAGGGCTACAAGTTGATTTGGCCTATTTTCGGATCAGCAAACCAATTACTAGCAGGACTTGCACTACTAGGAGTTGCAGGATGGCTAAAGGGCGAAAAGAAGAATTACAAGATGATCATTGCTCCAATGTTCTTCATGTTCGCAGCTACACTTACTGCTCTTATTATTGAAACAAAGAACTATTTCGCAAAAGCTACACTTGAAGGTGGAGCAGGTAACTGGATAATGACAGTTCTTCCTATAGTTCTATTCATTCTTGCTCTAGTACTAATGAAAGTCGGTTTCCAAGTTCTATTTGGAAAAGACAAAAATAGATTAGATAATAAATAATTCTAATATTTATCCCACTAAAAAAGGAGCCGCAAGGCTCTTTTTTGATGCGCAATATAAATTGTATATTAATAATTTTTTGATGCACAAATAAAACTATTTATCCAATAATTTTTGGATCACCAATGTTTAGGGAGTAATAATAAATCTTTGCTGCATCTTCTACATATTCTGCTGATAAAAAGGCAGAGGTCATATCAATTCCGCAGCACACCACGCCGTGATTTGCCATTAGACAGGTGTTAGCATCTTTAAGATAGGGGATTACTGATTTTGATACTTCGACTGAACCTGCATCATAAAATGGTGCGACCTCAACTTCTCCACCTAAAAATGGTTTCATCTCAATTAATATCAGCGGAATATTTTTTCGTGAAACTGCAAATGCTGTTGCAAAGGGGGAGTGAGTGTGGACAATTGCATTGTAATTTGGATAGTTTTTATAAATTTCAAGATGGAGTCTGTATTCCGATGACGGCTTCTTACTCGCATCGTAAGGCTCACCCTTTGAATTAATTTTTACAATGTCTTCTTCTCTTGTTTCTAAATAATCCATGCCACTTGGAGTTATATAAAAAGTATCGCTATCTTCGCCTCTTATGCTCAAGTTTCCACTTGTGCCAGCAACAAGTCCTCTATTTAAAAGTTTTTTTCCATATTCAACTAAAATTTTTCTATAATTCATTTTGCACCTCTATAGAATATAATTTATCATATTTTTACATGAATTGACAATTATATATGCTGTGATACACTAAAATAAATAAGGAAGTGTTATATGTTAAAAGATAAAATTTTTGATAATTATAAAGAAAGTGCAGATTTTATTCTAGATAAAATAAAAATAAAGCCAGAGATTGCAATTATTTTGGGAACAGGGCTTACGACTTTGTTAGATGAGATAGAGGATAAAGTTGAGATAAGCTACAGTGATGTGCCAAACTTTTTAATTTCTACAACGACAGATAATCCCGGCAAATTTATTTTTGGAAAACTTAAAGGAAAATATGTAATTTGCATGACGAAGAGATTTCACTACTATGAGGGCTATGATTTTAATGAACTTGCCACTCCCGTATATGTACTTAAACTACTTGGAGTTAAGACTTTAATACTTACAAATGCTTCTGGTGCTGTAAATTATAATTTTCATCCAGGAGACATATGCCTAATTACAGATCATTTAAATTTTGCTGGAGTTACTCCTACAAGGGGAAATAATTTAAAAGAATTTGGCGAGAGATTTTATCCAATTGATAAACTCTATGACAAAGGTTTAAGAGATTTGGCAAAAAAATCTGCAATTGACTTGGGATTTGAACTTAAAGAGGGAGTTTACTTTTTCACAGTTGGTCCGTTTTTTGAATCGCCATCAGAAATTCGTGCAATAAGGCTTCTTGGGGGAGATTTAGTTGGAATGTCTACAATCACAGAAACTTTGACTGCAGGTCACTGCGGGATAAAAGTTTTGGCGATGTCTGTTGCGACAAATTATTCATCAGACAGAATAGAAAATATGGACGGAAGCGAAGTAGAAGATGTGGCAAGAAAAGTTTCACCAAGGTTAAAGTCACTTATTATTAAAATAGTAGAAGAGTTAGGAGAGTAAAATGAAAAGACAAGATTATGATATGCCCTTTATGCTTAAATATGAAAATGTAGCCTGGTATGAAGATGGAGAAGTAAAAATTTTAGATAGAAGAGTTTACCCAAGTAAGATTAGATTTGAAATTTGCAAAACTCACAAAGAAGTTGCCAAGGCAATTACAGATATGGTTACCCAGTCTGCAGGGCCATACACTGCGGCTGCTATGGGAATGGCACTTGCAGCCTATGAAGCCCGTGACCTTAAGGGTGACCTATTTATTAAGTACTTAGAAGATGCAGCAGAAACTATTTCAACTGCAAGACCTACAACTTCTACTAGACTTAGAAAAGTGACAAGAGGTTCTATTGATGCAGCAAAATCTGCAATCGAAAATGGAGAAGATGTAGTAGAGAAAATTTTTGAAAATGCAATAGAATCCTTAAACAGAAGATATGCTGCCATGAACGATGTGGCAAAATATTTGTGCGACTTAATTCCTGATGGCGGAAAAGTTTTGACTCAGTGTTTTGGCGAGACAATTATTGGAACAATGACTAGAACGTTAAAAGAACAGGGTAAAGATGTAAAATTTTACTGCGCTGAGACTAGGCCTTATTACCAAGGGGCAAGACTTACTGCAACTTGCATAAGCGAGATGGGTTTTGATACGACAATTATAACTGACAACATGGTTGCCTATACTATGGAAAATATTGGGATTGATTTATTTACGTCTGCAACAGATACTATTACTCTAGATGGTCACGTTGCAAATAAAGTTGGAACTTTTCAAATTGCAATTGTTGCAGATAGATTTAATGTTCCATACTATGTTACAGGAATGCCCGATCATGAGAAGAAGGGTAGAGATGATATTGTAATAGAGTTAAGAGATCCATCACTTGTTTTGGGAGATCACACTGCAAAGGGAGTAAAGGCTATTTATCCATCTTTTGACATAACACCACCTGAACTTATCACAGGATTTGTGACTGATAAGGGAGTGTATAAACCGAATGAGCTAGAAAAATATTTTGATGGAGAATATAAAAGTTATTATTAAAAATTTGCACAAAAAATGGAGGGTAGAAACTACTCTCCATTTTGCTTTTTATAAAAGTGTAACAAATATAAAGTTAATCAAGAACCAAATCATTTTAAATAATAATTCAAACAATATAAATGAAAGAGCATACCATCCGATGAAGTTGATGCTTGATCTGTCCTTAAATTCTTCTTTGAACTGTGAAAGTGCAATTAAAAGTGAAAGAATTATCAGAATAACTGTTGCAAAAGGCATTGCTGTAAGGGAAGCCAACAAATTAAATTTGAAAAATCCTCCAAAAGGAGAAATTATAAAGGCAACAAATAAGAACACCTTACAAATTATCCAGTTAATCAATGAACTTTTTTTGATTTCGTAATCAGAAACGTAAATCTCGTCTCTTTCAATTGCAATATTTAGTGGGAAATAAAATTCAATGTAATCGAATAAAAGTTTTAGGACAATTGCAATTATAAGTGCAAAATTAAATCCGTGCTGTCCTATAATAATTTGGATAACAGTTAGAAGAGCACCAAGGCCCAAAACCATTTTTGAATTTTTTGATCCCAAAGCTCCAATATAATTTGAAACATTGTTATTTAGTAGAGATATTTTATTAGTAACAGTACTTAGTGCATCGTAGAAGCCTTGATTTTTACCATCTCTATTAAAACTTATCTCTTTAACTTTTGCCTTATCAGACGAAAATTCTTCTTTAGAAACATCTGAAGTTTTCTCTTTTGAAACTGCAGAATCTTTTTTTGAATCTCGCTTTTTAAATTTATTTAAGAAACCCTCAGAAGACTTCTTTTCTTTTTCTGGTTTGGTATTATTTTTTATTTCTTTATTTACGTTATTTGATTTATTTTTTGAAGATTTATTATTTGAACTTTCATCTTTTTCTTTGTTCTTCTCATACTCTTCAATGTCCTTTACAGTTATCTTTGGAGTATTTAGAGTATTTTCAAAGCTTCTCGTATCGATATCAGTAGATTTTACTACATCAATTGTATCTTCTTTTGAGTCGTGATGTTTATCTTTTTCTTTATAAGATGAGAAAATCGAAAATTCATCGTCATCTTCATTTATAAAATCTCTCCATTTTTGTTTTAGGGAAGACTTTTGTTTTGTTTCTTTTTTCTGTGAAGAGGTATCTTTATCATTGGCTTTATCGTCATAAGACTCATCAGAAGAAAATTCATCGTTATAGTTAGATTTTTTAAGTTCTTCTTGTACTCTCTTTATAAGTTCTTTTTGACTTATATTAAAACTCTCATTTAAGTCTTCTTGTTCAGATTTTTTATTATCTTTCTTTAAAGAATTTTGATTAGTTTTTTTAGAAACCTTTTTATCGCCTTCAAAGTCCGATTTATTTT
>NZ_JBMNPQ010000047.1:0-11172 GCF_050943655.1 Peptoniphilus sp.
TTAATCCTTTGGCAGTTATTTAAAGTTTTGACGACATTTATGTTTCTACTTGCTAATATTTTTCACTTTTTTATGAAAAATAAATCCAAAAATTATTATTGCACTTCCTTTTATATTATTTTTAATAAATATAGCGATATGGGTTTTATAAAAATCTTTTAAATTTTACACCTAAATAGATGTTTTAAACAAAAAAATCCCTCAAGCCTTAACTTGAGGGTCTAAAAATTATTTATCAACCAATTCCGCCAAGTATTGCACCTGCAACAAGAGCTACTATACATAGTGGAACATATACATATTTACCAACTGGGAAGAAATATGATCCAATTGGTTTTCCATCTTTTCTACCTTGGTTTACTGCTGCTTCTACGAAGTCTCGTCCAGCTACCCAGAAGAACATTGTTCCAGCTAAGAATGATCCTAGTGGACAGATGTATATTGATACAAAGTCCATCCATTCTCCTGTAATCTTTTGAATAAGAATTGCAACAACACAACCTATTGCAAGAATAATTCCTGTAGACATTACACGATTAAGTCCTAGGTTATCTTGCAAAGTTGCAACTGGTGCTTCGTAAAGATTTATTATTGAACTTACTCCAGCAAAAAGTACGCATACAAAGAAAATAATTCCTAGTACTTTGCCTGCTGGCATACCGTTAAGTACGTTTACTAACCATATAAACATAAGTCCAGGTCCGCCTTCTTCAAGAGGTGCTCCACCAACTGCCATTGCTGGAATAATTACAAATGCTGCTAAAAGAGCTGCCAATGTATCAAAAAATGCAACGTTAAATGCAGATCTTGGCAAGTCTTCATCTTTAGGAAGATATGATCCATAAATTACTGAACCGTGTCCAGCAACAGATAGTGAGAAGAATGCTTGTCCAAAAGCAAATATCCAAAGCATTGGATCGCTAAGTCTTGATGCATCTAAGCTGAAAATATATTTATATCCATTTTGTGCTCCAGGTAGTGTTGCAATATAAATTGCAAGTCCTACAAACAAGAAAAATAGTATTGGCATCATAATTTTGTTGGCCTTTTCAATACCTTTTGAAACGCCCATTGACATTATTATAAATGAAACCACTACTGCTACAATTATCCAAACAACATTGGATGTTGCTGTAGCTCCAAAAGTTCCTCCGATTACGTCCATGTCTTGGCCCATTGCCATAAGCTCTCCGCTAAAAGACATTTTAGTATATTTAAATATCCAGCCCATTACAACGGTATATCCAATTGCCAATGCAAGTGAACCAATAATTGGAATAATACCAATCATCTCACCAGTTTTTCTATTGCCAGTTTTAACTTCTGTACAAGTTCCAAAGGCACCGATTGGGCCGGCTCCTGTAGATCTACCTAGTGCAAATTCTTCAACTACACCAGTTGATCCAATTAACAACACACAAAGGAAGTAAGGTATTAAGAAATCCATACCGCCCCATAGGGATACCATAATTGGAAATCTCCAAATATTTCCCATTCCAACAGCTGAACCGATACAAGCAAGGATAAAGCCCCATTTACCAGTAAAGCCATCACGCTCTTTAATATTATGATTATCTGCCATAATTTTCCTCCATTGTGATTTCAAGTATTAAACATAAGGACAATTTGAAAAAATGAATTGTCCTTATGCGTTAATGTGTCAATATTCTCTATTTTATTATTTATTTGGATATGGCTCTAAGAATGCATGGAAGTGACGCATTGGTAAATTGTGTCCCCAAACGATTCTCATGTTCGGAATATTTTCACGATCTTCGTATAAGTCTTTAACTGCTGCTATTACATAGTCAAGATGTTCTTTTGTAAGTCTACTTCTATCTAATGCAAAACGAACTACATTTGCAAGTTCTGCTTGTTGTTCTGGAGTCTTTAGATCGTATTCCATTGAGTAGTCTCCAAGTTCAGCAACACGAATACCATAGCGGCGAATAAGTTCTAGTGAGAAACCTTCACCGGCAAATGTTTCGTGACCTCTCTTGTGGTCAAAGAATTCATCCATATTGATATAAACAGCGTGTCCACCTGCTGGAAGGACAACTCCCTTAACTCCTGCTTTGTAGAAACCTTGTGCTAGGTATTCACATTGAGTTACACGGTTGTGCATGTAGTTGAAGTCGCAACTTTCGTATAGACCAACTGCAAGTGCCATAATATCTCTACCACTCATTCCACCGTAAGAGTCGTTGCCGTAGCAAGAGATTTGTTTAACTTTAAGTCTTACTCCAACATCCATCTTGATGCTTCCATCTTCGTTGAAGTCTGAGAATTTCTTCCAGAATAAACCTTTGTCACGGAATGCAAGCATACCACCCATGTTAGCGTGGCCGTCTTTTTTAGCTGACATACAGAATCCGTCGCAATATGAGAACATTTCTGTTGCAATTTCTGCGATTGATTTGTCTTCGTAGCCTTCTTCGTTCATCTTGATGAAGTATGCATTTTCTGCCCATCTAGCAACATCAAAGATTAGTGGTATATCATATTTGTGAGCAACTCTATTGATTTCTCTTAAGTTTTCCATAGAAACTGGTTGTCCACAAATAGTGTTATTAGTAATTGTTGTAAATACTAGAGGAACATTTTCAGGTCCAAGTTTAGTGATAAGTTCTTCTAGTTTTTCTATGTCCATATTTCCTTTGAATGGATTTTTGTCATATTTTCCACCTTCAGGAATTTCATAAAGAAGTTCTTTGTTGTATAGGTTTCTAGGAATAGAACCCATTTGTTTTATATTACCTTCAGTTGTGTCAAAGTGACCATTAGAAGGGATTGTAAATACTTTACCAGGGTGACGCTCTTGTAAAATATTTTTAACAATTTCCATAAGTACAGATTCTGCTGCACGTCCTTGTTGAATTATAAATGCATTTGGTCTTTCCATTTGTGCTGCTCCACCGTTGAATAGACCACCTTCGTATTCACAAAGATATACTTCGTCCATCATTTTTTCAACATCACGACAATCAGTGCGCACAAGATCAATTATTTTCTTCCAGTTTTTTTCTCCGCCACGTTCGAATATGTCACGGAATGTGTCAAGCAATACATAGTATCCAGTGTTTCTACCATAGGCTTCATCACCATAGAATAGTGCTGCCCATTGAGTATTTGTCATTGCAGTAGTACCTGAGTCAGAAAGCATATCAACAGTTAGCATTCCAGATGGAAATGCAAATTCGTTGTAGTGAGTAGCTTTTAAAGCTCTTTCTCTTTGTTCAACTGTTACATTAGGTAAGTCTCTTACTGCAAAAGTAAAATGAGTTGGTGTGGGAACGTTCAAAGAATATTGTTTAGTCATACTATTACCTCCAAAGCTTCGCTTTTTTATTTGAGATACCCCGGTTATCGCTTGCAATTCCCATATTGAAAGCGACTAGCGGACAGTACTAACTATAAAGAGAGCAAGGTTTTCTAGGAAATCCTTTGCTCCTTCCGTCTACTTTATTATACTAATTAGATAAGTAAAAGTCAATTTAAAATTGTTCCCCATAGACAAATTTGACAAGTTGTAAAAAATGTATTTTTAAATTTATGATGAAAAATTTTAATAATTAAAAAATAATCTCCTACAATTAGGTAATAAAAAAGTGAGACCTAAGTCTCACTAATTTATTATTCTACTTCTATCACTTGTTTACCATCGTAATATCCGCACTCTGGGCACACTCTGTGAGGTAATTTCATTTCGTGGCAGTTTGGACATTCTACAACTGTAGCTTTATTTAATCTATAAGAAGATGCTCTTCTCTTATTTTTTCTTTGTTTTGAAGTTTTACCTTTAGGTACAGCCATTTCTACACCTCCTCATCTTTAAATAAATCCAATAATTTTTCAAATCTAGGGTCAACTTTCTCTTCGACTTCAGTTTCTTCTTCCACTTCGCAGTCGCATTCTCCCTCGTTTAGGTTTTTTCCGCACACTGGGCAAAGTCCCTTGCAATCTTCTTTGCAAAGATTTTTGCCTGGAAGAGATGTAACTACTAAAGAGATAATTATTTCTGAAAGATCTATAGAATCATTTACAACTTCGAAATACTCATCTATAGAATCTTCATCATAAAAACTTGAATCTTTAAAATTATAAGCCTTATAATTTGCTTCCCTGTGATTCTTAAATTCTACTAAACATCTGTCACAATTTGCAATAAAATCATAAGAAATGTTTAATTCTAAAACAAGTTCTCCAGTTAAATCGTAAATTGAACCATTGTATTTGATGGGAAAAATTATTCTGAGATCATCAATATCCAGATTTGTATCATTTAGAGCAAGTTCTCCTTCGAAATCATATCTTTCTATGTCGGAGGATAAAAATCTACTTAAATCTAATCTCATATTCTCACCTCAAAAATACATACACATCATTATAACTGTAAGTTACGCTATTTGTCAATAGTTTGACGCAATTATTTTTCTACTAATTCTTTTGTATCTCTTGCTATCATTAATTCTTCGTTAGTAGGAATTACAAGAACTTTTATTTTTGAATTGTCTGAAGAGATAATTCTTTCTTCTCCTCTAACATTATTTTTTTCTTTGTCAATTTCAATTCCTAAGATCTTTAGATCTTCGCAAATTGATTCTCTCATTTCAACTGAGTTCTCACCAACACCAGCTGTAAAGATGATTGCATCAACACTAGGAAGCTCAGTCATATAGCTTCCAATATATCCACGAACTCTTTTTTCGAAGATATCAAGTGCAAGCTTAGCTCTATTATTTCCTTCTTCTGCAGCTGCTTCTAGGTCTCTAAAGTCACTTGATAGTCCAGAAATTCCAAGTACACCAGATTTTTTGTTTAGTACATTGTTCATTTCTTCTGGATCAAGATTTTCTTTTTCCATAATGAATGGAAGAATTGCTGGATCAAGGTCACCTGATCTTGTTCCCATTGCAAGTCCTTCAAGTGGAGTAAAGCCCATTGAAGTGTCTTTTGATTTACCATTTTCAACTGCACAGATACTTGAGCCGTTTCCCAAGTGGCAAGTAATTAGGTTAACTTCGTTAACGTCTTTACCTAATAATTCTGCTGCTCTATTTGTGATATATTTGTGGCTTGTTCCGTGGAAGCCGTATCTTCTTACTTTATATTTTTCATAATATTCGTAAGGAAGTGCATAGATATAGCTCTTTTCTGGCATAGTTTGGTGGAAAGCTGTGTCAAAAACTGCAACTTGTTTTACATTTGGAAGAAGTTTTTCACAAGCTTTGATTCCCATAATGTTTGGTGGGTTGTGAAGAGGTGCTATCTCTACATTGTCCTCAATTGCTTTTAGCACTTTGTCATCAATTACTACAGAATCTGCAAATTCTTCTCCACCGTGAACTACTCTGTGTCCAACTGCTCCGATTTCGTCTAGTGAAGAAATTGCGCCGTATTCTTCGTTTGTAAGTGAATCCATTACAAGTTCTAGAGCTTTTTTGTGATCTTGCATAGGAGTTTCGATTACTTTTTTATCTTTTCCTGTTGTTTCGTGTTTGATTCTAGAACCTTCAATTCCAATTCTTTCTACTAATCCTTTTGCTAATACGTCTTCGTTTTCCATATCAATTAATTGATATTTCAAAGAAGACGATCCGCAGTTTATTACTAATATCTTCATGTTTCCTCCTCAGATTTTAAAAAGTTCTTATTTATAGTATAATATCCTATAACAAATATATTATAACAAGGCGGCTTTTTAGTCAATAAATGGGAGAATTATATTATGAAAATAGCCTCAATTATTGCAGAGTATAACCCTTTTCACAACGGGCACAAATATCAAATTGAAAAAATAAAAAATTCATATTCAGATTATTTAGTAATCATTATGTCGACAAGCTTCGTGCAGCGCGGTGAGCCTGCAATTATTGATAAATTTACTCGTGCAAAGGTTGCAGTTGATAATGGAGCGAGCCTTGTAATAGAAAATCCAGTGATATATTCAGCATCTAATGCAGAAATTTTTTCAAAGGGCGCTTTAAATATTTTAAATTCTTTCGGCACAATAGATAGACTCTACTTTGGAAGCGAAAATCCAGTAGATGAACTATCTAATATAAATAAAAAAATTGATGACAATTTAAAAGATGAGTCCATTTTAAAAAATTTAAAAGACGGACATTCCTACATTGTCGCACGCGAAATGGCCATGGACTTTTTAAGTAGCGATGAAAAAAATATTTTAAAATTGCCAAATAATATTTTGGCAATGGAATACATGAGGGCAATTAATGACTTTAATTCTGACATAACAGCCCATTCAATCAAGAGAAAAAATGTAAATCACGACAGCTTTGAATTTATAAATGAATTTGCTTCAGCATCTCTTATTAGAAAATTAATTTTAGATGGAGAAAACTATAAAAAATTCGTCCCTTCATATGACTTTGGAGAAGTTCACGAGTTAGATGACTATTTTGACGTTTTAAAATATATTTTAATTAATAGAAATCTAGACTTTAATAAATACTACGACTACGAAGTGGGGCTAGAAAATAGGCTCTTTAACAATCTAGGTTCAAAAAATATTTACGACTTTGTAGAAAAAACTCACTCCAAAAGACACAGCCGCTCGAGAATTAAAAGACTTTTAATATCAATGCTTCTTGATTTAAATAAAGAATTAATCAAAAATTCATTCGAGTACCCCTACATCAGAGTCCTCGCCCTAGACGAGCGTGGTGCAGAGATATTAAGAAGCTCAAAAAATAAAAATATCATAGGCTCCTTTAAAAAATATTACGACTCATCAACTGGTGTTCAAAAAGAAATGCTAGATAGAGAAATCCTTGCGACAAATTTATATAATCTAAGAAGCGGAAAAATGAATTTAGACTTTACTCACAAAATATATAAAAAGACTTAAGGTAATATAACCCCAAGTCTAAAACTGCTTGAAAAGTAGAAAAGCTCTAAAAAAATCTTATCCTATGGAAGAAATTGTAGAAAGTTCAACTTGAAGCAAACGCATAAAAATCACACTGTTTGAACGAAGTGAGTTTGTGATTTTCAGATCTCTCAGAGTATGAGCTTTCCAATTTCTGTAATGAGATAAGATTTTTTGAGCTTTGTATACGAACTTAAGACTTGAGGTAGCATTACCCCAAGTCTTATTTTAATTATTCATATCTAAGTGCTTCTATAGGATCTAGTTTTGCAGCTTTATTCGCCGGATAGTATCCAAAGAATACGCCAATCGCCATAGAAAATCCAACAGCTATTATAATAGAAGAAAGTGTCGGCAGTGTGCTCTCATGCATTATGACCTTCGCGCCCACAATTCCAACAATTGAACCCAAAATTATTCCAAGAATTCCACCGATTATACAAAGTATAACCGACTCTATTATAAATTGCTTTCTAATATCTCGTCTCGTCGCCCCAAGGGCCTTTCTAATTCCAATCTCCCTTGTCCTTTCAGTAACCGAAACAAGAAGTATATTCATAACTCCAATTCCACCAACGAGTAGCGCAATTCCAGCTATTGCAACAACAGCAGTCTGCACTCCGCTCATGGCACTTGTCATTTGATTAATCTGTGATATTGCAGATTGAACATCAACCTTTACCCTGTTATTGTTGGCAAAATATTTATCGTTTAAATAATCTGAAATTTCCTTAGTATTTGCTTCAGCATTTTCAGTATTCATTAGCGAGAAGCTGACAAAGTTAAAGGTCTCATCTTCTCCCATTTCAGAATCGAGCTCCCTAAATGCAGTTGTATAAGGCATATAGAGTGTAGTTGTGTCCCCTGATATATCTCCAAACATGGCAACTTCAATTTTTTCATATTCATATACACCAACTACTGTAAGAACTAAGAGTCTTCCGTCTTTATAAGTCTTAATCTCTTGTCCAAGAGCCCTTGATACATCGCCGTCAAATATTTTATCAACGACTTTATTAGAAATTACTGCCACACTCTTTGCCCTCTTGATGTCCTCATCGTTTAAGAATCTACCTGCAGTCACATTTAAATTTTCAATATCCAAAGTTCCTGGCGAAGTGGACTGGATGTTTACAGTAATTTCTTTTTTTGCTTCTTTAACATCAGCAGATCCCCTTGGTCCCTCATACACAATGTTCTTTATGAGATCTGGCTTTGCACTTGCCACATCCTCCATCATGTCCTTTGTGATTAAATCATCGGGATACTGTATATCCTCGTAGCTGTAACCTTCTTTAGGCTGAACAACTACATAGGCTGCAGTGTTTCCTATTGTCTCAAAAGCCTTGTTTACAGATGCTGACATGGCATGACCTATAGTCGTAATACCAATTACAGAAGAAATACCTATGATTATCCCAAGCATTGTCAAAAAAGATCTCAGTTTGTTAGTTCTAATACCTTCTATAGAAAGTTTTAATGTTTCGATTAAATCCATTTAAACCTCCTTTAGTCTTCCATCAGACATCTCAAAAATTCTAGAGGCCTCTTTTGCAAGCTCAACATTGTGGGTTATCATAATAATTGTGCGGCCCTCTTCTTCATTTAATTTGTGGAAAAGCTCCATCACTTGGTCGCCCGTCTTTGTATCGAGAGCACCTGTGGGCTCGTCTGCAAGTATTATATCTGGATCATTTGCCATTGCCCTTGCAATTGCAACTCTCTGCTTTTGACCACCAGATAGTTCGTTAGGACGGTGATCCATCCTATCTCCCATATCGACTGCCTTAAGCAATTTCTTTGCCCTCTCTATTCTTTCGTTTTTTGGAACTTTTGCATAGAGCATTGGCAGTTCAACATTTTTTTGTGCATTTGAACGAGGTATTAAATTGAAATTTTGAAACACAAACCCGATTTTTTTGCTCCTATAAGCAGATAATTCTTCGTCTTTTAAAGTTTTGATATCAACTCCATTTAGCTCGTACTCTCCACTTGTTTGTCTATCCAACAGTCCAATTATATTCATAAGAGTACTTTTCCCTGAGCCCGATTGCCCAACGATGGAGATAAACTCACCTGGATATACATCCATGTCGATTCCGTGCAAGATTTCAAGTTCATTTTCTTTGCCAATATTAAAGGACTTTTTAATATCTCGCATTTCCATTAATTTAGCCATTTTGCTCATTACCTTCTGCTGCTTTTGGTGATTCTATTATTTTTACAAGTTGTCCCTCTCCATATCCTGAAGATGAAGTTAGAACCTTCATTCCTTTTTTAAGTTTTTTGCCCTTTATAGATGTCTCAAAATCATTTGATAGACCTGGTGTCACTTCAGTAAGAGTTATTTTATATTTTTCAGATCCAGCATCTACTAAGCTCAATACATAATTTTTGTTATCTCTTTCAAATATTGCTCCTGTTGGCACAGAATAAGTGTCCTTTTCTTCTGAAAGAATATATTTAACTCTAAGGCTCATGCCCGGTGCTAATTTATCCTTGTGTTCGTCATCAATTTCTATAGTAGTCTTGTAATATACATCCTTAGACTGAACATTTTCATTTTTCTCTGGTGCAGGATCTATTGATATAACTTTTCCAGTAAGTTCCACACCCTCTATTGCATCTGATGTCAAAACAACTTTTGTTCCAACTTTTACATCGTTAATATTGTATTCTTTAATGTGAGACTCAACTCTTAATGTGTCTACAGTTTCTATTGTCGCAACTGGTCCTGTCGGCATTTGTCCCTCTTCTGCATAAGTCTTTGTAATTGTACCAGAAATTGGTGCCTTCATTATAGTTCTATCTAGAGATTCTTTTAAAAACTGAAGTTCCTTGTTGCTAATTCCTGAATAACCAGTCTCTGCTTGCTTTACTCCGTCTTGCAAAGTTTTGATTTCGTTATCTACTCCAGCTTTTGCAGAGTCAAGTGCCTTTAGTGCCTCGTCATAATTATCTTTAGCTGCATCCATACTTTGTTTTAATGTCTTTAATTGGTCGGTTCTTGTTTCTGTATTTTTAAGTTCCTTATCTGCTCCAGATCTCAAATCATCTTGTGCTTTTTCAACATCAAGTTTCATTGCATCAAGTTGTTTTTCCTTTTCTGGTATAGCTTTTTCTAAAGCTTCAGCTTCAGAGCGATATTTTTCTCTGTCCGCTTGGTAGGATGCAAGGTCAGAAGATAGATTTTTTATTTCATTTTGTATGTCAGATTGTTCACGAGTTTTGTCATTAATTTGTTCACGCAATTCTTTAATTTTATCTTGCATATCTTTTAAATTTTTATTTGCATTTGAACTATTTGCCACTACATTTGTATTGGTATTATTACTAGAACCATCGCCATTACCTTTTGGAACAGATGTAGGTTTATCCATCATCTGGGAAGTTATATCAGCTATTTTATTATTTAAATCTACAATTTCTATACCAATCTCAGTTAGCTCGTCATTTAAATCATCTATCCTAGCCTCAGTGCGCGATACATCTCTATCAAGTGAGCGTTCCTTTTCTCTGTTGTCGTTAATATCTCTTTGATCTTCGTGGATACTTTCGTTTAACTGGTCATACTTTTTCATACCAGATTTTTCTAAGTATGAAAGATTTTCTCTCTCAGCTTTTTCTGCAATTAGTTCTGGATTATATCCCTCATCGATACTTCTCTTATAATCTTCGTAAGTCTTCTTTGCCTGTTTATATTGGTCAAAGGCAACTGTAATGTTATTGTTTGCTCCTTGAAGAGCTGAGTGAGTTCCGCTTTCTTTTCCCTTTATAGCTTCAGAGAGTCTATTTTTTGCAGCAGAAACTTGTGCAGAAACACTGGATCTTTGTGCACTATTTGCTTCTTCCTTTGCCGCAATTTGTTGCTCAATGTCTGTGGAAACAAGAGTCCCAATTATGTCGCCTTCATTTACTTTGTCCCCAACTTTTACATCTATTGTG
This sequence comes from Peptoniphilus sp., assembly GCF_050943655.1. Classification (GTDB taxonomy): domain Bacteria; phylum Bacillota; class Clostridia; order Tissierellales; family Peptoniphilaceae; genus Peptoniphilus_A. The sequence goes on from NZ_JBMNPQ010000047.1 coordinate 10,838, forward strand.
TCAATTGGAAGTTGATTTTCGGCATATACATCTACAGAGTTAGAACTTACTACAGTCCCAGTTTCATTTACAGAATTGACAACGTCCTTGTGGTTAAGCGTTGCCACCTGACTTTGACTGACCTCTATATAATCCTTCTTGTTGAAAATTGCAAAAACTGATTTCGCAATTAACAAAACTAAAATCACTATAAGTACAATTGATAATTTTTTATGATTTTGAAAAAAACTTTTTATTTTTGCCATAGGTCGCTCCTTTATAATTTTTGTCACTATAATTATATATTAAAATTCGCGAAGTTTCTAAGAATATGCCCAAACTTAACAAAATCTTAA
>NZ_JBMNPQ010000048.1:0-10574 GCF_050943655.1 Peptoniphilus sp.
AAGCTTTAAATATAAAATTGAAGTGAGAGAGGATTCAATCAATTCTCACAAAACTAGAATTTTAGAAGAATATGACATTTCAGAAGAAGAGTTAAAAGACGTAAATGAAGTGGACGAAGTTTCTGAAAAGCTTGTAAAATCACTTAGAAAAAAAGTTAAAAATTATGGCGAAGTCAATATTGGATCTATTGATGAGCACAAAATTGTAAGTGAAAGACTGGACTTTTATTCTAAACAGAGAGACGATTTAATTGATGCAAAAAATGAAATTGAATCCATACTTTTAAAACTCGATACTGAAATGAAAAGGAGTTTTAAAGACGCAATCGAAGAAATTTCTGGGCATTTCGAAGAGATATTTAAAATTTTATTTAATGGCGGTCACGCAGAGATTAGTATTGAGGGAGACATTTTAGAGTCGGGCATAGAGATAAAAGCATCTCCACCAGGTAAGAGACTTCAATCACTAAGTCTATTGTCGGGAGGAGAAAGAGCTCTTACTGCAGTTGCACTTTTATTTGCACTACTTAAGGTCAGACCTGCATCTTTCTGTATATTAGATGAGATAGATGCGGCATTAGATGATGCAAATATTAAAAGATATGCAGAGTATTTGACAACTTTAGAGGGAATTCAATTTATAATTATTACTCACAGAAAGCTTACAATGGAAATTGCAAAGAGCATGTATGGAGTAACTATGCAAGAAAAAGGAATAAGTACACTTTATTCTGTAAAGTTAAATGATTAGGAGGAGTTTAGATGTTTAAGTGGCTAAAAGAAAAGCTTGGCATGGAAGAAAAAGAGAATCTAGAAAAAGAAGAGCTAGAGGAAGTTTCTGAAGAATCACAAAGTAAAGAAGAAACTCATGAAAATATTGAAAATAAAGAAGCTGAAGAAATTTCTGAAGATTCTGATAAAGAAGTAGAAGATGATAATTTAAAAGATACTGAAGATGATTTAGTAGATAATTCACAAGATAATAATATAAATAAAGAAACAGATGGAAGTGAAGTTGTTGAAGAAGATCTAAATCCTGAAGTAGAAGAGGCATCAGTAGAAGTTAAAGAAGATGACGCTCAAGAAATTTCAAAAGAAGACGAGCATGATAATGAAGTTTTTGATGAGCATGAAGATGATGTTATTAAAGAAGAAACTACAGAGGATATTCCTAGTTCCACTGAAGAAACAATAGTTGTAGAAGAAGAACCTCAAGAAGAAATTCAAGAAGAACCACAGAAGAAACCAAACTTTTTTGAAAAATTAAAAGACGGCCTCAATAAAACTAGAAAAGAAGTCGGAATAAAAATAAACACAGTTCTAGGTAACTATGTAAAAATTGACGACGAAATGCTGGAAGATTTAGAAGATATTTTAATATCTGCTGACATTGGAATGAATACGACAATGCAGTTAATCGACAACTTGAGAGAGACAATTATTAGAGAAAAAATAAATGATCCAACTAAGGTAAAGCCACTTCTTATGGAAGAAGCTAAAAAGTTAATGAATCCAGAACTTAACACAGGTCTTATTAGTGAGTCACCTACAATTATACTAATTGTTGGAGTAAACGGAGTAGGAAAGACAACTACAATAGGAAAATTATCACAAAGATTTAAGAATGAAGGAAAGTCTGTTCTTGTGTGTGCAGCCGATACATTTAGAGCAGCAGCCATAGACCAATTAAAAGAATGGGGCAACAGATCACATGTTGATGTAATAAGCCACGAAGAAGGATCAGATCCTGCAGCAGTAGTCTTTGATGCAATTGCAGCAGCAAAGGCTAGAAAGAGCGACGTACTAATTATAGATACAGCAGGACGTCTTCACAACAAAGCAAATCTTATGAAAGAATTAGAAAAAATAAATAGAATTATAAATAAAAATTATCCAGAGGCCAATAGAGAAACACTTTTAGTTCTCGATGCAACAACTGGACAAAATGCCATGAACCAAGCGAAGACATTTAAAGAAGCAAGTGAGATAACTGGAATAGCACTTACAAAATTAGATGGAACTGCAAAGGGTGGAGTTGTAATAGCTCTTCAATCAGAGCTTGAGATTCCGATTAAATTAATTGGAGTTGGAGAAGGAATATATGATCTTCAAGACTTCGATATAGATAATTTCATAGAAGCAATTTTTGAATAATAAAAATGAAAAGGCGACCAAGTAAAAAACTTGGCCGCTTTTTTAATTTACTCTTTTAATCTTAGGTAAAACCTTTGTATACAAAAGAATTAAAACAGGAATAGTTATAATTGCTTCAACTAAAATGAATGAATTATAAACTGCAGAATACACTAGTGGAGACTGTCCTGCTGGAGCATATTCACCAAAGACTATAACGCCACTTAACAAGTGACAAAGGTATCTTAGAAACATTGCTAAGAATGATCCAGCTAGAAATGTTTTTAAATTTTTTCTAAAGAAACCTGTGATACCCAAAACACCAAAGGCAAGAATATAATCTAGTATGAGTGATAGTGGGTGATAAAATGCACCTCCAAGCACAAACTGTAAGATGCCATAGGTAAATGAAGTTATAAGTCCGTCTTTTGGTCCACATATTAAAGGAAAGAACAATATTGGAGCCATTGATGCAAGTGTGACTGAACCGCTTTGTGGCAATTCAAAAAACTTTACATAAGATAAAATTTGTGCCATAGCAAGACACAATGCACCGCTTGTGATTACATAAGTTCTTTTATTCATCTCTTCACCTCTCATCTGATTTTATATCATAAAAAACTATGTGTAAAGTCAAAAAAAGTGTTGACAAAGTGAGCACCTTTAGGTAAAATAAACTAGGTCAAGTAAAGAGCTTGACCTTATAAAATGTTATTAAATGAGGTGAGAGTGATGGCTAATGATAAATTTTTTCTTATGAATTCACTACTGGATTTTTATGGCTCACTACTTACTGAAAAACAGAAAAAAGCTGCTTATATGTATTATGTCTATGACTGTTCGATAAATGAAATTTCTGATGAACTTGAAATTTCTAAGCAGGCAGTTTTTGACAATTTAAAAAGAGCAGAAAATAATTTAGAAGAGTATGAATCAAAACTACATCTTTATGCTCAGTCAAAAGAATCTCAAAGAAACAGGGATTTGAAAAATGAAGAACTTAAAACTTTATTTAAAGAGCTAAAGAAAGATGATTATTTAAATCTTAAAACTCTTCAAAAAATTGAAGACTTAATTTTTGAATAATGGAGGTGGAATATGGTATTTGAAGGTCTATCAGATAAATTACAAAGCACTTTATCAAAGCTAACTGGAAAGGGAAAGCTTACTGAAAAAGATATTGACGCTGCAATGAGAGAAGTAAAACTTGCACTACTTGAAGCCGATGTTAACTTTAAAGTTGTTAAGAGCTTTGTAAAGACTGTTAAAGAAAGAGCCTTGGGCAAAGAGGTTATGGAATCTCTAACTCCAGGACAACAAGTCATTAAAATTGTAAATGAAGAACTTACAAATTTAATGGGAACTAGCGAAGTTAAAATAGATTTTTCAAGGAAGCCTACTATTATAATGATGTGTGGTCTTCAAGGGGCCGGAAAGACAACAACTAGTGGAAAGATTGCGAACAAACTTAAAAAAGATGGTAAGAGACCGCTTTTGGTTGCCTGTGACGTCTATAGACCAGCGGCTATTAAACAGCTTCAAGTCGTTGGGGAGTCTGTAGGAGTACCGGTTTTTGCAATGGGAGATAAAATTTCTCCAGTTGATATTTCAAAAGCTGCCGTTGAACATGCTAAGAAGAATGGCAATGATGTAATAATCATTGATACAGCTGGACGACTTCATGTTGACGAAAATCTAATGGAAGAGCTTCAAAATATTAATGATGAGGTAAGTCCTTCAGAAATTCTTTTAGTTTTAGACTCAATGACTGGTCAAGATGCTGTAAATGTTGCAGAAGCTTTTGATAAAACTCTAAAGCTTACAGGAGTAGTTCTTACTAAACTAGATGGTGATGCTAGAGGTGGGGCTGCACTTTCAATTAGAGCAGTTACTGATGTCCCAATTAAGTTTATTGCCAGCGGAGAAAAAATGGACAACATTGAAGTTTTCCATCCCGACAGAATGGCATCAAGAATACTTGGAATGGGAGATGTCCTTTCATTAATCGAAAAGGCACAAAACGCAGTTGATGTTGAGAAGGCTAAAGAACTTGAAGAAAAGCTAAGAAATCAAACTTTTACTTTTGAAGATTTCTTGGACCAAATGCAGCAGATGAAAAACATGGGACCTTTAGAAGATATTATCGGGATGATCCCTGGGGTAAACAACAAGATGCTTAAAAACATCAATATACCTGATAATGAATTTGCAAAGGTAGAAGCTATTATTCTTTCTATGACTAAGAAGGAAAGAGTTAAGCCTGATATAATAGATGCTTCTAGGAGAAAGAGAATCGCAGAAGGTTCTGGCACAACTCCAAGCGAAGTGAATAAGCTCATTAAACAGTTTAAAGAAATGAGAAAGATGATGAAACAATTTGGCAATATGTCAAAGAAAATGGGCAAAAAAAGATTTAAGATGCCTTTCTCATTTTAATTAAGTAGTTATATATTAATTTAAAATTAATTTATATATAAATTTTTTGTGGAGGTGAATGATTTGGCAGTAAAAATTAGATTAAGAAGAATGGGAGCTAAAAAGAAACCATTTTATAGAATAGTAGTTGCGGATTCTCGTAGCCCAAGAAACGGTAGATTTATCGAAGAAATTGGTTACTACAATCCACTAACTGAACCTAAAAAAGTTGTTGTAGATGCTGAGAAAGCTAATAAATGGATAGCTAATGGAGCTAAACCAACTGATACAGTGGACAGACTTTTCAGAGAAAACTCTGTTTATGAAGCTAAAGCTGAAGTTTCTCAAGAAACAGAAGAACAATCAGAAGCTACTGAGTAAGCATAAATATGTTTGGAGGAACTGATATGGTTGAATTAATAGAATATATTGCAAAATCTTTAGTAGAGGATCCATCATCAGTTGCGATAGATGTGGACCAAGATGCAGATTATGTCAATATAACCTTAAAGGTAGCAGCTGATGATATGGGCAAGGTAATTGGTAGACAAGGTAAAATTGCTAAAGCTATTAGATCAATCTTAAAAGCTATTTCACTAAAAGAAAATAAAAAGGTTAATTTAGAAATTGAAGAAAACAATTGATGGTTTTACATGTATTGGTAAGATTATAAATACTCGCGGACTAAAGGGCGAGCTTAAAATTCTTCCTTTAACTTCTAACGAAAAAAGATTCTCTCTACTATCTACAGTATATGTTGGAGATAATCTAGAAGAATATCACATTAAAAATGTTCGCTATGATAAATTTATATACCTAACATTTGTTGATAATGAAGATATAAATAAAGTTCTAAATCTCAAAAATCAAAATATCTACATTCATGATGAAGATAGATATGAGCTTAGAGAAGATGAGTATTTCATCTCTGACTTAATAGGCAAAGAAGTTTACGATTTAGACGAAAATTTTGTAGGTAAATTAAAAGATGTTTATGAATATCCTGCAAATGATGTTTTTATTGTAGAAAATAAAAATGGAGATATTATACAAATTCCAGCAGTAAAAGAATTTGTTAAGTCGATTAATGAAGTTATTATAGTTGATTTAATCGAAGGAATGATTTTATGAAAATAAGTGTCCTAACGCTTTTTCCTGAATTTATAAAGAGTTTAGAAAGCTTCTCTATGATTGGAAGAGCAATTGATGATGGTATTTTAGACTTAGAGGTTACAGATATTCGTGATTTTGCTGTAAATAAATATTTGCAGGTTGACGATTATCCCTATGGTGGAGGGCCAGGAATGCTGATGCAGGCAAAGCCCATTGTTGAAGCTATAGAATCTGTAAAGACAAAAAACTCAAAAGTTTATTATATGTCACCGCAAGGAAAAGTTTTGAAACAGGATATGCTCTTAAGCTTAAGCAAAGAAGAACATATAATTCTTGTTAATGGTCACTATGAGGGAATAGACCAAAGAGTCATCGACAATTACATTGATGAGGAAATTTCTATTGGCGATTATGTGCTAACAGGAGGAGAACTTCCATCAATGGTTTTAATTGATGGAGTTACAAGATTATTAGATGGGGTGCTTGCTGGAGAAGAATCTTTCTCTGATGAATCTCATTTTAATGGACTATTAGAATATCCTCAATACACAAGGCCAAAAGAATTTAGAGGTCACTCTGTTCCTGATATTCTTTTAAGTGGCGATCATGAAAAGATTAGGAAATATAGACTCAGAGAGTCTATTAGAAATACCTTGAACAAAAGACCTGATTTACTAGATGAAAAGAATTTAAATAAAGAAGAAAAAGAAATATTAAACGATTTACTGGAAGGAGGTAACGGTAATGGATTTTATTAAAGCTATTGAAGATGAACAAATAAGAACTGACCTACCTGATGTAAAAGCAGGAGATACTGTAAGTGTTCACTATAAGATAATCGAAGGAACTAGACAAAGAGTTCAAGTATTCGAAGGAACTGTAATTAAAGTTCAAGGAAAAGGTGCAAGAAAGACTTTCACTGTAAGAAGAATTTCTTACGGAATTGGAGTTGAAAGAACATTCCCAATTAATTCACCTAGAATTGAAAAATTAGTTATCAATAGAAGAGGTAAAGTTAGACGTGCTAAACTATTCTATATTAGAGATAGACAAGGTAAAGCCGCTAAAGTTAAAGAAAAGATTGAATACTAAGAATGGGACTGAGGAGTCCTATTTTTAGTATTCCTCTATTTTGAATAAATAAGAAGGGGTGTTAATATGAAAAAATTTTTTACAGGTATATTTGTACTTATTGCCTTGGCAGCTTTGGCATTTTTATTTGTTGAAAATAGAGGATCGAATAAAGTGTCTACTATTTACGATGGATTTTCATTTTTGTCTGAGGATGAGTATATAGACAAGAGTGATTTTGATAACATTGATGGAATGATTTATCTTTCACTTGACTACATCAACAAAAACATTGACGAGAATATTAAATACGATAAGTCTAAACAAGAAGTAATAATTGAAAATGACAGCGCACATAAAGTTTTAAAACTTAATTCTAAAGAAGCAGTTTTTAATAATGGAGAAGTTGCACTTAGAGCTCCAGTAATTGAAAAAGACGGAAAAATTATGCTTCCAATAGAAGCTTTTATCTACGACTACAATGTAAGACTTAGATACAATAGAGACATTCAACTTCTTTTACTTGACAAAGAAGACAAGAAGTACACAGAGGCAACTACAAAAGATGGTGCAGTGCTTCTAGAAAAAGATTCAAAGAGAAGTCCTATAATTAAAAGATTGGACGAAAATAGCCCAATTTATATTTACGACGAAGGAAGTAAATATCTAAAAGTTAGAATGGTTGATGGATACGCAGGTTATATTGCAAAAGAAAATGTAAACGACGATTATAAAGAAGTCGTACTTCCATCAAATGAAAAAAATAGAAATATGAAGCCACTTAATATGACATGGGACTATACCTATGCAGAACATTCACAAGAAAAAGTGGAAAAAATTGAAGACATTAATGGTCTTGATATAATTATCCCAACATGGTTCTCAATAAGGAATGGAAATGGGGATATGATTGACCGTGGAAACTTCGATTATATTAAGAGATATAACAATTTGGGAATAGAGGTTTGGGGATATCTTGACAACTCTTTTGATCCAGAGATAACTCACGAAGCCCTATCTAACGAAGCGACAAGAGCAAAAATAATAGATAAAACAATTGAACTTTGCAATAAATATAATATGAAAGGCTTAAATATTGACTTTGAGCATACTAAGATAGACGATAGAGACAATATAACAGCTTTTGTCGAAGAACTAAGACAAAAAGCTGGAGATAGTTTAATTATCTCTGTCGATGTAACTCCTCAGATTTCATCTGATGTTACAAAAGAACCATATGATAGAAAAAAACTTGCAGAAATTGCCGACTACATTGTAGTAATGGCATATGACCAACACTGGGGTTCATCAGAAGAAGCAGGTTCAGTTGCTCAATATAAATGGGTCGAAGGTAGCATTAATGTTTTGTTTAGATCAATACCAAACGAAAAAACGATACTTGGCGTTCCAACTTATTCAAGACTATGGAAAGAAACTAATGGGAAAGTTTCATCTAATACAATATCAATGGCAGAGACTAATAAAATCATTGAGCAAAAAGGCTTAAAGCCAGTTTGGGATGAAGAATCCTGCCAAAATTATGTAGAGTATACTGAAGGAGATTCAACTTACAAAATTTGGATTGAAGATGCAAGCTCCATTGAGAAGAAAGTATCTTTGGTAAACAAATATAATTTATCGGGAGTTGCTTCTTGGAGACTTGGATTTGAAACTCAAAATATTTGGGACGTAATCCAAAAAGAGATTGAAAACAACAAGACTAATTGACATTTTGATATTTAAGATATATAATATAGAAAGGCAGATAGAAAAATAATACTATATTTGAATAGGAAGTGTTTTAAATTTTAGCAGATACACATAAAATCGTGGCAAAGCTTGTCTACGATAGGATTAATGAAAAATATAGTGTAAATTTAGACTTGGACAAAATGCTTTGGGGTTCAATTGCTCCAGATTATCTTCCATATTATAAGTTTAAGAGACACTATCTTGATGAATCTGTAGATTTTATATCTAAAGAGATTGCAAACCTAGTTTATTTTTCTAGATATTCTTTCAAAGAAAATGATGATAGTTTTGTATTTACTTCTTATGTGAGTAAAAAATTAGGAATTATCATGCATTATCTATGTGACTATGTATGTTACCCACATGCTTATAGAATGACTTTTATGGGCAATATGAAGAGCCACATTAAATATGAACAAGAATTAAACATTTATGCAAAAGAAAATAAACTGCGCGAAGAAAAATATTCTAATAGAATATCTGAAAAAAATATTGATTTATACAGTGAATTAGATATAAAACTTAAAGAAAAAGTAAAAAGTTTTATACTAGAAGTAGTAGAAGAGTATAAAAACTCTGAAAAGGGATTCGATACAGATTTAGATTTTGCACTAGATTTTTGTACTAGAATTTGTTCTTTTGTAATCGAATCAGCCTTAGTATATGACGGAAATTTTGACATTCAATTTGTTTAATAAAATTATTAACTAATAAGAAATTCTTTCGCATTATGCGGAAGAATTTTTAAAATTAAGGGGGAAATAAGATGAGAAACAACTCCAGTGTAACATCACTAGATCTTAGAGAGACACAAATTGCTATCAAATCAGTAAAAGATTACTTTCAAAGAGATTTAGCAAACACACTAAATTTAGCAAGAGTATCAGCGCCACTTTTTATAAGACCAGAAACAGGTCTTAATGATAACTTGACAGGTGAAGCTGCTGTTAATTTTGACTTAAGAAAATACGATATTAATGTTGAAATAGTTCAGTCTTTAGCTAAATGGAAAAGAAATGCTCTTAAGGAATATAATTTTAATATGTATGAAGGTATTTATGCCGACATGAACGCAATTAGAGCAGAAGAAGTTCTTGACGAGATCCACTCATCTTATGTAGACCAATGGGACTGGGAAAAAATTATTAATAAATCTGACAGAAATGAAGAATACTTAAAACTTATAGTAAAAGAAATTTTTTCAGTTTTCCAAAGAACAGAAGAGTATATCAATCAAACTTATCCTTATGTACTTTCAAAAAAATTACCAGATGAAATATTTTTTATAACTTCGCAAGAGTTAGAGGACATGTATCCAGACAAGACTCCAAAAGAACGTGAAAGACTAATAGCTAAAGAAAAGAAAGCTGTCTTTATTGAAGGAATTGGCGAAAAATTAAAATCAGGCAAACCTCATGATGACAGGAGTCCGGATTATGATGATTGGAGCTTAAATGGCGACATTATTTTCTGGAACGAGGTTTTGCAAGATGCCTTTGAAGTTTCAAGCATGGGAATTAGAGTAGACGAAGATACTATTGTATCTCAATGTGAAAAGACAAATAACACAGATAGACTTTCGCTTCCATATCATCAAGATGTTATAAATTGTAAACTTCCTTATACAGTTGGCGGTGGAATTGGCCAATCTAGAATTTGTATGTTCTTCCTTGAGAAGAAGCATATAGGTGAAGTTCAAGTTGGTGTATGGGACGAAAAGAACTTAGAAAGTTGCAAAGATAAAGATATCAAATTATTATAATTGTATTAAAACGAATATTATTATTACAAATCCTCCGAAATTATAGTATAATTAATTTATATGAAATTTCGGAGGAATTTTCTTATGAATTTGGCACCAAGACTCGATCCAGAAAAAATGAATACTTTAGCTTTCAAAGACGTCAAGAAATGTTTAATTGAAAACTTCTTGTATAATGGCGATATTGAAAGCATGAATATTTTACTTAATATATATAATATTTATGAATCAATAGATAATGTATTTCCTAGATATGTAACTTTAGAAAACTTAAGACTTGATATCATAAAGTTTTTAAAGAATAAAGCTGGAATAGAATTAATCGCAA
>NZ_JBMNPQ010000049.1:0-10493 GCF_050943655.1 Peptoniphilus sp.
AGAAGCAATGGAAAATGTTTTTCCGAGAAGTTAGAAAGCTTGATTTTAAATTTATACTAAATTATGTTTAATATTAAAAGATTATTCATTTAAGATATTTAAAAATGAAAGGCGATAAGGTGCTTTAACCAGTTACTCTACATTATTTAGTAAAAGATTTATAGGAAAAGTAGCGTTTATTTTTTAAAAAATTATAATGAACTGATACCTTTACTAGAAAACGTTTTTAAATCACATCATCTTTCTAACTTAAGCGTTTATTAGGGTTTTATTCTTGTTATTAGGAGGGTATTATGGAAAGCAAAAAATTAAAACCTAAAGCCAATGGCGCGGCACTTTTGCCATTTGTGGTATTTGTGCTTGTTTATTTACTAACTGGTATTATTTTAAATGCCAAGGGCGTTGAGATGGCCTTCTATCAAGTGGCTGCACCGGTTTGTATACTTCCAGCTATTATTTTGGCATTTATAATGTTTGAAGGTACTATTGACGACAAGTTTGAAGACTTTGTGCGTGGATGTGGTGACGAAAACATCATTATCATGTGTCTAATCTACATACTTGCAGGAGCTTTTGCAACAGTATCAAAAGCATCTGGCGGTGTTGACTCTGTAGTAAACTTCGCACTATCTCTTATTCCTGTTCAATACATAACTGCTGGAATATTCTTAATAGGATGTTTTATTTCTATTTCAACTGGTACTTCTGTTGGTACAATTTCAACAGTTGGTCCTATTGCAGTTGGAGTTGCCCTTAAAGGTAATCTTCCACTTCCACTTGTTATTGGTTCTCTAGTTGGTGGAGCAATGTTTGGTGATAACTTATCAATTATCTCTGATACAACTATTGCAGCAACTAGAACACAAAATGTTGAGATGAAAGATAAATTTAGAGCCAATATAAAAATTGCACTTCCTGCAGCAATTATTACTTTTATAATCTTACTTGTTGTAGGTAAACCTGCAGGCGAAGTTATGTTAGATGATCTTCCATACAACTTTGTATTGATAATTCCATATTTATTCGTACTAATAGCAGCACTTGCTGGAATGAATGTATTCTTAGTACTTACAAGTGGAATTATTCTTTCAGGAATTATCGGCATGGCTACAGGCGGAATCACAATGATGGAATTTGCACAAAATATTTTCACTGGATTTAGTGGAATGTTTGAAATATTCTTGCTATCTCTTTTGACTGGTGGACTTTCTTACATGGTTTCTAAAAACGGCGGTATTGAATGGCTCGTTCAAAAGATTAGTGGATTTGCAAAAGACGTAAGATCTGCAGAATTCTCAATTGCTTTACTCACTATGGTAACTGATGCTGCAACTGCAAATAACACTGTAGCAATTATAGTTGATGGTCCAGTAGCAAAAGAAATTTCAAAAGATTTTAAGGTTGACCCTAGAAGATCAGCATCATTTTTGGATACATTCTCTTGTGTAATGCAAGGTATTATTCCTTACGGTGCACAAATTCTTATCGCAGCAGGTCTTACAAAAGAACTTGGTGCACAAGCAATCGCGCCAGTAGAAATTATTCCATTCCTATGGTACCAAGGACTACTAGCAGTATTTGCAATAATTTCAATTTTCGTAAGATTTGCAGATCCTAAAGATGAGTGGGATTTCGAACTTGACCAACCAATGTCAAAAACACAAAGCGTTAAATAAGACAACTTAATAGGTCGTTTGCCAATAAAATAAATTAATTAAAGAAAGAAGGATTTTTATGAACAGTAAAGACGAATTAAAGAAAATGCATTTTGAAACTAAAGCAATCCACGGCGGATATGAAAAGAACAAATACGGAGCATTAGCTACTCCAATTTACCAAACTTCTACATTTATTTTTGACAATGCTGCACAAGGTGGCAGAAGATTTGCATTAGAAGAAGATGGATATATTTATTCAAGACTTGGAAACCCAACTAATGCTCAAGTAGAAGAAAAAGTTGCACTTCTTGAAGAAGGCGAAGCTTGTGTATCTGCTGCATCAGGAATGGGCGCAATCACATCAGCAATTTGGCCATTTATCTCTTGCGGAGATCATGTTGTTGCAGCTAAAACTCTTTACGGATGTACATTTGCATTCTTTGAACACGCAGTTACAAGAATGGGAATTGAAGTTGATTTCGTTGACATAACTAATGTTGATAATATCATTAATGCAATGAAAGATAACACTAAAATTGTTTATCTAGAAACTCCAGCAAACCCAAATATGGACATTTGCGACATTGAACTTGCTGCTAAAAGAGTTCATGAAAAAAATAAAGATACTCTTGTAATTGTAGATAATACTTACTGCACACCTTACATTCAAAAACCACTTACACTTGGTGCAGACATTGTAGTTCACTCTGCAACAAAATACCTTAACGGCCACGGCGACGTAATCGCTGGATTTGCTGTAGGTAGAAAAGAGTTAATCGACCAAGTAAGACTTGTTGGTATCAAAGACTGTACAGGAGCTGTACTTGCACCATTAAACGCATATCTAATCTTAAGAGGAATGAAGACTCTACAAATTAGAATGGAAAAACACTGTGCAAATGCTCAAAAAGTTGCAGAATTCTTAGAAGAACATCCAAAGGTAAAGAATGTACAATACCCAGGACTAAAATCTTTTAAATATTACGATGTAGCTAAAAAACAAATGGCTCTTCCAGGTGCAATGATTGCATTTGAAATTGAAGGTGGAAAAGAAGCTGGAGAAAAATTAATGGACAGCGTAAAACTTTGCACTCTTGCAGTTTCACTAGGCGATGCTGAAACACTAATTCAACACCCTGCATCAATGACTCACTCTCCATACACTCCAGAAGAAAGGGCAGCAGCAGGAATCTCTGAAGGATTAATTAGACTTTCTGTTGGTCTTGAAAATGCCGATGATATTATCGCAGACTTAAAACAAGCTTTTGAACAAGTATAAAAAATTTTAAGATAGCGATAAAAACTCCATAAAGTTAAATAGATACCAGAGTTAGCACTACTAGCTCTGGTATTTTTATGTCTTTAAGATTAGCTACAAATTTTAAATTGAGTAAACTAATTTGAAATTTAAAATCGTGAAATTTTATATTAAATAAATTGGATTTATTTAAAGAAGATGAGTAGAATAGATTTTTAATTTATGTTTTAAGGATAAGAGATTAAAACTTGGACGCGAATAGGTAAAATAAAAAATGAGAAAACACGGAAAAGTTAAAAAATATAAGCGTGAAGCGGAATAATTTTAAAACTTATAGAATAAACTTAGTTATTTATGGAAAAGTTTAAGTTAAACGTGATTATATATTTATAAAATGATAGAGGTTAGAGAAACTATATTTATAGATATGTATAAAATATTTTATTTAAATCCTTTGAAAAGAAAAAGGCAATAAAAAAACGTCTGAATGAACAGACGTTAAAAATATGGTCGGGGTGAGAGGATTTGAACCCCCGGCCCCATGGTCCCAAACCACGTGCGCTACCAAACTGCGCTACACCCCGACGACGCTTATATATTATATATCCTATAGAGAAAAAAACAAAACGCCAATAATTATTCAATTCAAAATTATAGAAGTAAAAACTATGTAAAATTTCAATATAAATCATATTATCAAAAAAATACTAAGTATTGCTCATTATTTCTCTTGATTTCGAAATAAGTTGCTTTTTATGGCATTAAATATTAAAATAGTTCATGAAATAATATAAAAAGGAGGATTGGATGAGAGCTATTATTTTTGATTTAGATGGAACATTAGTCGACTCAATGGGTTTTTGGAGATCTGTCTCTCGCGATTTTTTAAAGACGAAGTCAATTGACATAGATGACGAAGTTCAGCACCAGATGACTACAATGAGTTTGGAAAAGTCTCTTGCATATTTAAAGGACTATTACAATTTAGAGGAGAGTCTGGAAGAATTACACAGAGAATTTTCGAGAATTGTTGCTGATTTTTATGAAAATAAAGTGCCACTAAAAGATAATGCCATTGAAATTTTAGATTATTTCAAGTCTAGGGGATATAAAATTGTAATCGGAACATCAACTGCAGAAAACTTTGTAGACATTGTGGCAAAAAAATATAATCTTTACGCTTATGCAGAAAAAATATTTACTGTTGATAATGTAGGATATTTAAAGAGCCAAAAAGAATTTTTCCTAAAGATTGCGCAAACTATTGGTGAGGCGCCAGAGGATGTATATTTAATAGACGACTCTTTCTTGGCACTTAGAGCTGCAAAAGAGGCGGGCCTTGTGCCAGTTGGAATTTATGATGAAAATTCAGACGACAAGTGGGACATAATAAAAGAAGAACAGGAGTATTATATTTCAAATTTAATAGAACTAACTGAAATATGAAGCCACTTTTTAAATACTTTTTTCTAAAGTCACTATTTGCTTTTGTAGTAACCTTCTTTTTGTTTTCTGTAATTAGGACTTGGTATGTAAGGAAAAATAGAGTAAAAACTAGTCTTAAAAGAGAGATTTTAATTAGGATTTTCACATCGTACTTGGCAGTCTTGTCCGTACTTTTATTTACATCAAATGCCAAAATAAGTTCAATGGGGATTAACCTTACCAGTGCAAACTTTGACTTTGTGGGAAACTTCAAGGACAGAATGAGTGATGGAGCGTGGGGGGTTAACTTTTATCCCTTTAGAACTATGAAATCCTATATAAAATATTCTGGATTTAGTCACACACTTGTAAATATTCTTGGAAACATTGTAATATTTTTACCTTTTGGAATTTTAGTGCCAGAGATTTCTAAAAGATTTCGAAAGCTATCGAAATTATTTTTATTAGCTCTACTGACATCTTTTTTTATAGAATTTACACAATTTTTTATAGGTCGCTCAGTTGACATTGACGATGTAATTTTAAATGTCACAGGTGGAGTTATTGGATTTTTAATCTGGAGAAAATTTTTATCAGAAGATGGTAAAAAGAAGAGCAAAAAAAGAAAAGTTAATAGGTTTAAGAGACACTGAGAAAGCCCACAAATTGACAAAAAGGGCTTTTTTTAGTATAATATTTCTTCAGATTACATGGGGGCGAAAATGGTTTCGACGGGGGTTTTGAGCTTTGAGTAGCGAGCCGTTGATGGATCACACAACGTAAAAATGGTCCATTAAAATAAACGACGAAAATAATTTCGCACTAGCTGCCTAAGAATAGGCGGCAATCCTTGATAGATTCCGCGATCTATTAAAGGGTTTCAAATTTAGCGGAACACGAACTCTGTGAGGCGCCATAGCAGAGGGGGTTTATGGCGATACCTCAAATCAGTTTGACCTTTTAGTAGTTTGAGGAAAAACTTAAAAATGTCTGCGCTCGGAGAAGCTCTCTGTGACGGACTTTCGGACGCGGGTTCGACTCCCGCCGCCTCCACCACACGCCTGGATTTAGTCCAGGTTTTTTTATTAACTAAGTAAAAAAACGCATCAAAAAACTCAGCTACTGTTATGTGTAGCCGAGTTATATTTTTATATCTAAATAAAAACCTAATTATTACTCCAAATCAATTTTTTGTTTTTAATTTCTTCTTTCATATCTTTTGAATCTTTTATGTTAAATTTGCCGTAATATACTTTGGAGATATCTTTGGCACCTCCTACATATATTCTAGAAATTTTATTTTTACCTTCATTTTTATTTATTTTAGACATCAGTTTCTCAAGAGGCGTGTCGTATAAATAAATTATATCTGTTGTCTTATCTTTATAGTTTTTTGAATATGAAAATCCTTTTGAGCCATAAAAATTTCCGCGATAATTAAGATAAAGCTTACCGGAATCTTCAATGATATTCATATTATTTGCGCTATATTCTATTGGAATCTCATAGAGCGTTGAATAAAAAAATAGTGAGATGAAAATTACAGCCACAGCTAAAGATGAAAATAGGGAAGACCTAAATTTTTTATTTTTAAATTTCTTTTTGATTCCACTGATTATTTCTGCATCTTTTCTATTAACTTCGCTATTAATGGGAACGATAAGCTCTTCTGACATTTTTTCGTATTCATCCATGCACTCGCTGCATTCTTTTAAATGTTTTTCTACATACATTCTTGTTTCGTCACTTACAAGGTCGTCGATATAAAGTGGCAGTAAGTCTTTTACAATTTTGCAATCAATTTTTTTCGTCATATAAAACCTCCAAGTATTCCCTGATCATTTTTTTGGAACGATAGAAAGTAACTCTTGCCCAATTGGAATTCTTTCCAAAAATTGCACCTATTTTTTCAAAGGGCAGTTCACCAAATACCCTCAGCGTGAAAACTTCCTTGTAAGGATCTTTCATTTCGTGGAGGAATTTATGAACTTCAAAAGCGACTTCTTCGTTTTCAATTTTTTGAACAATATCAGAGTCTTTCTCAAATAAATTATCTTCGCTTTCCATGGGGATAAGCTTCTTTTGTTTTTTATAAAAACTGAAGTAGGTGTTTTTGGCAATGGTAAAGAGCCATGCGCGTATGTCTTTTGTTCCATCAAAGGAGTCGATGGACTTTATGGCTTTGTAAAAAGTTTCTTGCGTTATTTCTTCTGCCAAATCTTGTGAAAGATTCATGCTTAATAAGTAAAGAAATACGTCTTTAAAATAAAGTCTGTATAGTTTTTCAATGTCCATTTAATCCTCCTTTCACTTTAATAACTGCGAAGCCTTAGAAATGTTACAAAAATTTTTATGCAATCAAAAACTTCCCCAATGTGAGGAAGTGTTTTAATTTATATAAAATTGTAATGCTGATATAAGTATTATATTTATTAAACTTAACTATTTGCAAGCAAGTTCTCGTAAATCTCAACGAGTTCAACTGGTATTACGAAGTTAAAGTATGTGCCGGACTTTGATAGGAAGAGGTACATGTAACCGAGGGCTGTGAACTTTTTCATGTTGACATAGACATTTTCGTCGCTGTAGTCGACGCTTCCGTTGTAGAAGTCGTAAAAGGATTTGTGCTCCTTCTCGTCAAATGTGTTTAGAACTTCACTAAAGCGTCCCTTGATTTCTTTTTCTAGTGCAGTTATTTTTTCTTGTCCGTTTAAATTTTCTATATCTAAGCTATAGGTATCTGCAATGTGTAGAAGCTGCTCATCGTCTAAACTTTCAAGTATTGGGTATAATCTATCTAGCGGCAATTTGTTTATTGTCTCTTTTTCAAATATTTTTAGTAAAAAATCGCTCATTTAATCACCTCTACTTTATTATATAGGTTTTTATATTTTGAGCAAATAGGGAGGATATATGTCAGAAATTAAAAAACTGCAAGATGGTGTTTATTGTAAGATTATTCCGTTAAGAGGAAATCCACTAAAGAGTATAAATATTTACATGGTAAAGTCAAAGGGCGAGGCCATGATAGTGGACACAGGATTTAATACTGAAGAGATTAGAAAAGAAATGATGGACTACATTAATGACATGGAAATAGATTTAGCTAAGACAAAATTATTTCTAACTCACCTTCACTCAGACCACACAGGCCTTGGATCATGGTTTAGTGAAGAGCTCGGCGTAAAAGTCTACATGGGTGATGTTGATTATAAAATGATGAATGATATGGCAGATGCAAACTCTCCTAGGTGGAAGGATGTAATGAAAACTGCACACATGCAGGGCCTTGATGTTGACGAACTTAAGATTGATGATCACCCTGGTTTTAAGTATAGACCTAAGAAAAAATTCCCATACACTTCACTTAATCCTGGGGACATGCTAACTGTTGGTGATTTTAAATTTAAGGGAGTTGATTTTTCAGGTCACACTCCAGGCATGGTTGGGCTCTATGATGAGGATAAAAAAATTCTTTTCTGTGGAGACCATCTTCTAAATAAAATTACTCCAAACATAACTTTCTGGAGCTTTGAGGTGGGCGACTCACTTGGAAGATACCTTAAAAACATCGAGAAAGTAAAAGATATGGAAATAGATCATCTTTATTCTTCACACAGGCAGCTTATTACTGATATTAGTGGTAGAATAGAAGAGTTGAAACTTCATCACAAGCATAGAGTGGGCGAAGCGCTAAAGACTCTTAGTGAAAATGACGAGTGCACAGTTCGCGATATTGCAGAAAACATGAGCTGGGATATTTCTTCTAAGGACTTTAACAAATTCCCTAAGTCTCAAAAGTTTTTTGCAGCAGGAGAGGCTCACGCTCACTTGGAATACTTGAGGGCAAAAGGTGAAGCTGATTTTAGAAAAGACGAAAATGGAGTTCTAAAGTATTACAAAAAATAACGAGGAGTAGTTATGGAAGAAAATATTTTTAAGTTCAAAGACAAATCTATTAAAAGTGGCGACGAAACAATTCTTTGTGGCATTGTAAATGTTACGCCAGATTCTTTTTCTGACGGTGGAAAATTTTTTGGAGTAGACAGTGCTGTTAAAAGAGCTTTGCAGTTAATAGACGAAGGTGCAGGAATGATTGATATCGGAGGCGAGTCAACAAGACCTGGCTCTACTTATGTTGATATTAAAGAGGAAATAAATAGAGTAGTTCCTGTGATTAAAAAGTTAAAAAGTCTTACAGACGTTCCACTTTCTATAGACACGTGGAAAGCTGATGTTGCAGAGGCTGCAATCGAAGCTGGAATTGACATTGTAAATGATATTACAGGATTTTTAGGAGATCCTAAAATGGCAGAAGTTGTCGGCAAAAGTGATGTCGGCGCCATAATTATGTTTAATCCAGTTATTGCAAGACCCTTTCACGAGAGCTCAAAAAAATTCCCAAAATTTGGCACAGGTTTTGCCTTTAATGAAGACGAATTAAAATCTTTTGAGGACATGGAAATTGTTGAGCTTATGAAAAAATATTTTGAAAAGTCACTTGAACTTTGTGAAAAGAACGGAATCGACAAAAATAGAATAATGCTCGACCCGGGAATTGGATTTGGACTTACTAAGAGAGAAAACTTAAAACTTGTTGATAAAATTGATGTGATTAAAGAGATGGGATACTTTACTTTCTTGGGAGTTTCAAGAAAGAGATTTATCGTAAATTTATTAAATGAAAATAATATAGAAAGTGACCCAGATAAAGAGCTTGGTTTTGAAAATCGCGACGAAGCATCGGCAGCTCTTACTACAATTGGAGCATATAAGGGAGTGGAAGTTCTCCGTGTTCACACTGTTAAACACCACAAACTTGCAAAGATTGTGGGAGATGCTGTAAGATTAAATGACAATCTTAAAGATGTAAATTTTGACGCGTATAAGTAAAAGCCTTGTAAAAGTCTTTAAATATAAAAAAATAAGATATATAATATATGTATTAAATTATAATTTAGAATGAGGGGGACTATATGTCATTAATTGATGAATTAAAAGAGAAAATTAAAGTTAAACAACCATCTATTGTATTTCCAGAAGGAAATGACAAGAGAGTTTTAAGAGCAGCAGTTAGACTTAAAGACGATGGAGTTCTTGAACCAATTCTTCTTGGAACAAAGGAAGAACTTGAAGAAGTTGCTAAAAAAGAAGGAGTAGATATTTCTAAACTAGAAATCATCGATCCACTTAACTTCGACAAAATTGACAAACTTGTAGAAGCATTTGTAGAAAGAAGAAAAGGCAAAGTAAACGAAGAACAAGCTCGTGAAATTTTAAAAGATCACAACTATTTTGGAACAATGCTTGTTTACCTTAAAAAAGCTGAAGGTCTAGTATCAGGTGCAGCTCACACAACTGCAGACACAGTAAGACCAGCTCTTCAAATTATAAAAACTAAACCTGAATACAAAAGAGTATCAGGAGCATTCTTAATGCTAAGAGATGACGAAAAATATCTAATGGCAGACTGTGCTATTAACACTGACCTTGATGCAGAAGGCTTAGCAGAAGTTGCACAAGTATCAAACGAAACTGCAAAATCTTTTGGAATTGATCCAAAGATTGCAATGCTTTCTTTCTCAACTAAAGGATCAGCATCACACGAAAGAGTTGACATGGTAAGAGAAGCGACAGAACTTGCTAAAAAGAATAATCCAGATCTTTGCATCGACGGAGAATTACAATTTGACGCATCTTTTGTACCAGAAGTTGCTAAGAAAAAAGCACCAGACTCTGTACTAAAAGGTGAAGCAAATGTATTTATCTTCCCTAACATCGAAGCAGGAAACATCGGATACAAACTTGCTCAAAGATTTGGCGGATTCGAAGCTGTTGGACCTATCCTTCAAGGATTAAATGCTCCAGTTAATGACTTGTCTCGTGGCTGTGTAGAAGATGAAGTATATTTACTTGCAATCATAACAGCAGCTGAAGCAGTGCTTTAATAATAAACTTAAGACATGAGGCTTCCATTTTGGGAGTCTCTATTAATTTGAAAAAATATATTAAAGTATTTCGGCAAGATAAATTTATTTGGGTCTTTGTCTATGATATAAGAGAGAAAAAAATTTAAAACTTTACAAAAATCCAGATAAATCTATGAAAAACTTTAATTTTCTTCACAAAAATGATATAAATCCTTGAAATTT
>NZ_JBMNPQ010000050.1:0-10381 GCF_050943655.1 Peptoniphilus sp.
GAAGATGATGCAAATTAAAAAACAAGGATACGTTGCAGAAAAAATATTAGAAGACTAAGAAAATAATATTAAATCGTATGAAGATTAAGAATACAAAAATAAAATTAAGTGAAGATTAAAAATAAAATTAAACTATGCACGGACAAAAAAATAAAATTTAAATTTTTGCGACTGCTAAGTGATTAAACATTCTCGTGTAAAGGTTATCAAGAATTTTATAAAAAAAGACATGAGATGTATAAATTTTTAAATTAAAAAATAAAAAATTTAAGCTTTAAATTGAGGTATTTTCTAATTTTTTAAAATTTCAAGAAAATATTTTTTAAAAGCATGTGAATATTAAAATGGTTTGCATTTGTTTTCAAATTAACAATATTAGTGTATAATAATCTATAGAGTTATTGATAGGAGGTAGAAATGTACGCCGAAGTAGAAACTGGAAATAGAATAAAAATTATCACAGGACATTTTGGCAGTGGCAAGACAGAGTTTTCTATTAATTACGCACTCTACTTGCGCAAATATTTTGACAAAGTCGCTGCGATAGATTTAGATATTATAAACACATATTTTAGAATAAGGGAGCAAATGGATTTTCTTTCTGAGAAGGGGATTGAATCTTTCTCTTCAAGTGTAAAGGGCAATGCTCTAGATATACCAGCAGTTGATCCTGCAATTGTAAAGCCTCTTGAAAATGAGGAGTACATGGCAGTTTTAGATGTTGGAGGAAATCCAAAGGGATCACTTTCTCTAGGAAGATATAGAGACATACTTAGAGAAAATGGGTATGACCACTATTTTGTTATAAATAGAAACAGACCAGAGACAGAAGATTTTAAATCTGTAAGAGAATTTATTGGTCAAATGGAAGGTCATTCTCAAACGAAAATTACCGGAATTATCAATACAACTCACATGTTAAAAGAGACTACAGTTGATGACATACTATATGGAGATGAGCTAGCAAGAGAAGTTTCAGAAAAATTAAATCTACCATATGTCTACTCAGTCTGTATTAGAGATATAGAAAAAGAGGTGAGAAAGAGAGATATTGGTGCAGAAATTTTTCCAATAGACTTATATTTTAGAAAAGATTGGATGTTATAGGAGGTATAATATGGCTAAAGGAAGAGTTGAGTTCGAAGAAAACAGATGCAAAGGTTGCGGACTATGTGTGACAGTTTGTCCAAAAAATGTTATTGAAATTAATAAAGATGTTATTAACGTAAAGGGCTACTCACCTGCACACGCAGCAAGACCAGAAGATTGCATAGCTTGTCAAAATTGTGCAATCACATGCCCAGATTCAGTTATATCAGTTTATAAATTTCTTAAGGAGTGAAGAATATGGCAAAAGTACTTATGAAAGGAAATGAAGCAGTAGGAGCAGCAGCTATAGAAGCAGGTTGCAAACACTTTTTCGGTTATCCTATAACTCCTCAATCTGAAGTTCCAGAATACTTAGCAAGAGAACTTCCTAAGATTGACGGATGTTTTTTACAAGCAGAATCAGAAGTAGCTGCAATTAATATGCTATACGGTGCAGCAGGTGCAGGTGCAAGAGTAATGACATCTTCATCATCACCAGGAGTTTCACTAATGCAAGAAGGTATTTCTTATATGGCAGGTGCAGAACTTCCATGTGTAATAGTTAACATGATGAGAGGTGGCCC
Source organism: Peptoniphilus sp. (assembly GCF_050943655.1). Classification (GTDB taxonomy): domain Bacteria; phylum Bacillota; class Clostridia; order Tissierellales; family Peptoniphilaceae; genus Peptoniphilus_A. The sequence goes on from NZ_JBMNPQ010000050.1 coordinate 1,674, forward strand.
AGGACTTGGATCAATTCAACCATCTCAAACAGACTATTTCCAATCAACTAGAGGCGGAGGAAACGGAGACTACAGAACAATAACTCTTGCTCCATCTTCAGTACAAGAATTAGTTGACTTAGTAATACTTGGATTTGACCTTGCAGATAAATATAGAAACCCTGTTGTACTTATGAGTGACGGTGTATTGGGACAAATGATGGAACCAGTTGACTTCTCACTTGCTAAGAAAGCAGAAATTCCTACAAAAGACTGGGCAACTAACGGCAAAGGAAACCACCCAGGTGAAAGAAACATAATAAACTCAATTTATCTATCTGCAGAAGAACTAGAAGCTCACAACAAAAAACTTATGGCAAAATATAAAGAAATTTGCGAAAACGAAGTTAGAGTTGATGTAGAAAATATAGAAGATGCAGATCTAGTAATAAATGCCTATGGAACAACAGCAAGAATTGCAAAAACAGCAATCGAAGCTCTAAGAGAAGAAGGATACAAAGTTGGATTAATTAGACCAATAACTTGCTGGCCATATCCATACGACGCTTTCAAGGACATAAATCCAGAATGTAAAGACGTATTAGTATGCGAAATGAACCAAGGACAAATGATAGATGACGCAAAGATTGCAGTTGAAGGAAGACAAAAAATCCACTTCTTCGGCAGACAAGGTGGGGTAATCCCAACTGTTGAAGAAATAAAAGAAGCTGCTCTTGAAATATTAGGAGGTCTTAAATAATGGAAAATACTAACGAACAAGTACTTTATAAATATTCAGAAGGCCTAACAAGACTTGAAACTCACTATTGCCCAGGTTGTACACACGGAGTAATCCACAAACTTGTGGCAGAATGTTTGGTAGAACTTGGAGTTCTTGACGACACAATAGGAGTTGCTCCAGTAGGATGTGCAGTACTTGCATATAAATACTTTAACTGCGATATGCACGAAGCTGCTCACGGAAGAGCACCTGCAGTAGCAACAGGAATCAAAAGAGTTCACCCAGATAAATTCGTATTCACATACCAAGGAGATGGAGACTTAGCATCAATTGGTACAGCTGAAATAGTACAAGCTGCACACAGAGGCGAAAACATCTCAACAATTTTCGTAAACAACGCAATTTACGGTATGACTGGTGGACAAATGGCTCCAACAACATTAGTAGGACAAGTAACAACAACTTCTCCTTACGGAAGAGACGAAGCATGGGCTGGTAAACCAATTAGAATCAGTGAAATGCTTGCAACAATTGACGGAGCAAAATTTGTAGAAAGAGTATCAGTAGACACACCTGCAAATATCAGAAAAGCTAAAAAAGCAATTAAAGAATGTTTTGAACTTCAATTAACTGGAAAAGGATTTGGAATAGTAGAAGTATTATCAAGCTGTCCAACTAACTGGGGACTACCTCCAGCAGATGCACTTGCATGGTTAAGAGACAATATGATTCCTTACTATCCACTTGGAAACTTTAGGAGGGATAAATAATGACTACTAGAAATATAATTGCAGCAGGATTTGGTGGACAAGGCATTATGGCCATGGGCCAACTAATCAGCTACGCTGGTATGTTAGAAGGTAAACACGTATCTTGGCTTCCAAGTTATGGACCAGAAATGCGTGGAGGATCAGCAAACTGCTCTGTAGTAGTATCATCTGAACCAGTAGGTTCCCCTGTAATCTCTCAAGCAACAGATGTAGTAGTAATGAACGGACCATCTCTTGAAAAATTCGAAAAGAATGTTGAACCAGGTGGAAACCTATTTATCAACTCTTCACTTTGCAAAGTAGAACCAACAAGAGACGACATAAATATATTCACAATTCCAGTATCAGATCTTGCAAATCACGTAGGAAACCCAAAAGTTGCAAACATGATTATGCTTGGAGCATTTTTGGCAGTAACTGATTTAGTAAAACTTGAATCAGTAGTAAAAGCATTTACAAAAGTTTATGGAGACTCAAAGAAAAAACTACTTCCAATAAACGAAAAAGCACTAGACACAGGAATTGATGCAGTAAAATCTGCAGGTTGCGTTGGTGGAGTATGCCATATAGAATTTGACAAGACTAACACAGAAGTTAAATCAGAATACTCAAGACAAAGAAGTGCAAACATAGAACTATCTACATCAGACATCGAAGATATAGATTACCTAAAGAGCATTTCAAAATACACAGAAGAAGACGACGAAAAAATATTCGACAACGACCTTTCTATAGTTGAAGAAGCACTAAGACTTGAAAATGAATCTATAAAATACTATGACAAAGCAGCAGAAATGCTAGAAGGCGACATAGCAGCAGAAACATTTAAATCACTTTCTCACCAATCAGATGAGCACGTATCTTATCTAGAAGGACTAAAGACTCAAATAAAAGACGAAGAAGAAGTATCCTTTGGCGAAAAAGTAAAAGAAGCACTTACAAAGAAAAAAGAATATGATTGGGGTAAAGTTGACGTAGAAAAAGTAAGACTTGCACTAAATGTATTCGCAATCGGAATTGACATCAAGAACCAATCAATTAAATTCTACAAAAAAGCAGCTGAAAAATCATCACTTGAAGAAGCTAAAAAATTATACGACGAATTAGCATATTGGGAAGATTTCCAACTTGGACAACTAAGAGGCCAATATGAAGTATATAGAGACGAGTGGTGGGCTGACCAAATGTTCTCAAGATCTTAATAGATTTTGAATAAGTAAAACAAAAAACATCCTACAAGAAATTGTGGGATGTTTTTTGTATTTAATGTTTTTTTACTCTGATTTGTATTTATTCGGCTTTGTAGAATATATTTCGTTTTATTAAAATCTTATAGTTACAAAACAATCCTGCATTCTTTTAACTTTGCATTAAAAATTATTTAAAAATATTAAGCTCTACTTTTTTAAAATTTTACAATTCACAAGCTTATTTTTTGTTAAGTAGTTGGCAAAGCCTTGAAGTAGGGTATAGATTATTGTAAGAATGTATTAAATTTTACACAGTATAATTTAAATTTATTTTTTTATTTTAACAGCGCGTGAATTAATTGTTTATTTTACTTAGCCAGCGAATATAAAGATAGGCAAATTAGCACTTATTTGAAAGGGGAGTTGTGTTTAGATATAATTATTAGTGAGAAAATCGGAAATCCACTTATGAAAGGGGAAATTGAATTGATAGAGTTTAAGAATGTTAGCAAGGTTTATCCTGGCAACAATGTGGCTGCAAAAGATATTAACTTGAAGTTTAAGGACGGAGAATTTATTTGCTTTATCGGCGCCAGTGGTTCGGGAAAAACTACTTGTATGAGAATGATAAATAGAATGAACGATATTACTTCTGGAGATATTTTAATCAACGGCGTAAACATTAAGGACATGGACGCAGTAAGTCTTAGACGCCAAATTGGTTATGTAATTCAACAGATAGGTCTACTTCCGCACATGACTGTATATGACAACATAGTTCTTGTGCCGAGGCTTTTAAAATGGGACGAAGATAAGTTGAGGCCAATTGCCGAGAATTTGATTAAAAAGGTTGATTTGCCTGTAACTTACCTTGACAAATATCCTTCTGAGCTATCTGGTGGACAGCAACAGAGAATTGGCGTTATAAGAGCTCTTGCGGCAGACCAAGACATAATTTTAATGGACGAGCCTTTTGGAGCACTTGACCCTATTACTCGTGACGCACTGCAAAAACTTGTAAAGAAGCTTCAACGTGAAATGGGAAAGACTATAGTCTTTGTATCTCACGATATGGACGAGGCGCTAAATCTTGCCGATAGAATTGTAATAATGCAAAAGGGCGAGGTTGTGCAGTTTGATACGCCAGAAAATATTTTAAAAAATCCTGCCAACGACTACGTAAAGGGAATGCTCGGTGAAGAAAAGCTAAACGAAGCAAAGACTTCTTATGAGACTGTAGATAAAATAATGCTTAGAAATCCAGTATCGCTTACATCAGATAGATCTACTTACGACGCTCTTGCCATGATGAGAAAGATGAGAGTTGATACAATTTTTGTTGTGGACGAAGAAAATCATCTATTGGGGCAAGTTGGCATGTTCGATGTGCAAAGATATGGTAAAAATATTAAGTCCCTAGAAGATGTTCTATTAAAAGCTTACGAAATTCGCGAAGACACAATTATTATGAATGCCATAAGGGACATTTACAATTTGGACATAAAAAATCTTCCAGTAGTCGACAGTGAAAATAAACTTGTGGGCCTTGTAACTCGTGCGACAGTCGTTGATACGATTTACCAAAACCTTTGGGGAGCAGATGACGATGAAGAGGAAGAAGAAAAGTTCGAAGAGGACAACTTGTCAGAACTTATGCATGAGGCATCTGGAGATAGCAACTCTAAAATAGGAAATTCATCTCACTCAAAAAAGCAAGGTGAGAAGAATGATTGATTTTTTAATTGAAAACAATGCGGAGCTTTTGCAAAAATGTTTTGAACATTTATATATTTCTTCAATTTCACTTTTGCTCGGCGTAATTGTCGCCGTGCCAATTGGAATACTTTTGACAAAATCAAGGGTTGTGGCAAAAGTTGTTATGATAATTGCATCAATTCTTCAAACTGTTCCATCTTTTGCACTTTTGGCTCTCATGATACCGCTCTTTGGAGTAGGTGTTAAGCCTGCCATAGTTGCACTTTTTATCTATTCTCTACTTCCAATTATGAGAAATACTTATCTTGGGATAGATGGAGTGGATAAGGGTCTTATGGATGCGGCAAAGGGTATGGGAATGACGAGCAGTCAGATTCTAAAAAAAGTCCAAATTCCAATGGCAATGCCCGTCATAATGAGTGGAATTAGACTATCTGCTGTCTATGTACTTGCTTGGGCAACTCTTGCTTCATATATTGGAGCGGGTGGACTTGGAGATTATATTTTTAACGGACTTGACAATGCGATTATGCCAATGGTTGTTTGGGGAACAATTCCCGTTACGCTTATTGCCATATTAATCGACATCATTCTTGGGAAAGTGGAAAAGAAACTCACTCCAAATAAGACAAGCGAGGTGGCATAATGAAGTTTAAGAAAAGTTTTATAATAATTTTATTAACTCTTGTTATGCTATTAACTTCTTGCACATTGCCTGGAATTGGAGCGGACACAAAAAACGACGTAGTAATTGCTTCAGGCTCTAATACAGAGAAGCTAATACTTGGAGAGATCGTCGCTCAAAAGATAAAGCATGACACAGACCTAAAGGTCTCCATGATTCCAAACTTATCTTCTTCTATACTAAATCACATTGCAATGCTTAAGGGCGATGTCAATGTTGTTGGAGGAATGTACACAGGAACTGCCCTTACGGGAGAACTTGGAATGGATCCAATTAAGGACCCTGATGAGGCAATGAAAGTTGTACAAGATGAATATTACAAACGCTGGAACAGACTTTGGTATCCATCTTTTGGATTTGCAAATACCTATGCATTTATGGTAACAAAAGAATTTGCCGAAGAGCATGATCTTAAAAAAGTATCTGACCTTGAAAAGTTAAAGGGTGATTTAAAAGTCGGCGTTGACACTGCATGGATAACTAGAAAGGGAGACGGCTACAAGGCATTCCAAGAGCTTTATGGATTTAAGTTTGAAGATATCTATCCAATGCAAATAGGACTTGTTTATACAGCTCTTGCTACAAAAGAGATGGACGTTGTACTTGGTTATTCGACAGATGGAAAGATTGCATCTTATGACTTGGTACTGCTTGAGGATGACAAAAAATTATTCCCACCATATGACTGTTCGCCAGTTGCTTCAGTTGAAATTGCAAGAAAGTATCCTGAAGTAAACGAGTCAATAATGTCACTTGTTGGGCAAATTTCTACAGAAACTATGCAAGAGTTAAATAGACGTGCCGATGAGGACTTAGTTGAACCATCTGAAGTTGCTAAGGACTTCTTGGAAGAGAATAATTATTTTGACAATGTAAAGATAGATAAGAACGACAAAATATTTGACAGGATTAAGGAGGGAAAATAATGCAAGGTGTATTTTTATATTATTCACAAAACGGCAGCTATGTATTTTCCCAATTTATAAGACACTTCTTGATATCAGTTTATGGAGTGCTCTTTGCAGCAGTTGTTGCAATTCCGCTTGGATTTTTTATAGCTAGAAGGTACAAGCTTTCTTCTGTAATTATTGGAATTGCAAATGTACTTCAGACAATTCCTTCACTTGCCATGCTTGCGATACTGATGTTTGCAATAGGAACGGGACCAAATACTGTAATCTTTTCGGTATTTTTGTACTCAATTCTTCCAATTTTAAAAAACACAGTGGCAGGGATAAATTCAGTTTCTCCATCTCTTGTTGATGCTGCGACTGGAATGGGAATGACTAGATCTCAGATTATGAGAAAGGTTGAGTTTCCTCTTGCTGTTTCAATAATAATGGGTGGAATTAGAAACGCCCTTGTAGTTGCAATTGGTGTCACTGCCGTTGGAACATTTATTGGAGCAGGCGGACTTGGCGATATAATCACAAGGGGAATCACTGTTGCAAATGGTGGCCCAATAATTATTGCAGGAGCAATACCGACTGCACTTATGGCAGTTCTTGCTGACTTAATTCTTGGAGCCATAGAAAATAAATTAAAACCTAAGACTTATACAAAAGTATAAAAATTAAGACCTACAAGCGTAGGGCTAAGACTCTTGACAAAGCTCAAGAAATCTTATCTCATTACAGAAATTGGGAAATTCATACTTTCATAAATCTGAAAAGCGCAAACTCACTTCGTTCGAACAGTGCGTTTTTCGGTCGATTTATTTCAAGTTGAACTTCCTACAATTTCTTCCATAGGATAAGATTTCTTTAGAGCTTTTTTATTTTGTAATCAGCATGGGACCTACAAGCGTAGGTCTTTTTATATGCTCTTTATTGTGTAACTTGTGTAGAAACCAAATATTATTCCAAGTATTAGCGGTATATAAAATGAAAAATTATAAAGGGATAGATAGATCCAAAATATTTGGGGGATGAATAAAAATATAAGTAAGTAAGAGAGATGTCCATTATTTTTAAATAGGCGCGGCAAAAATATTAAAAATCCCAATAGAAAGGGAACTAAAATTTTAATATTTATTACTGCAAAGAATGTATAAATTTCTGGCATTTCACCAATGCTTAAAAATAAAATTCCGCTAATTAGATAGATTAGAAATACTACAGTAGCTTTATCTCTATCATTTTTATTGTAAAAGTTTATTATGTATTTATTCATAAAAGCCTCTTCTTTATAATTTATAAATATATTCTACACTAATAAATATAATATTTGATAAGAGTTTTAAATATTTTTTGGTGGAAATAAAAAAAGCCGAGCTTATTTTACAAAGCTACGGCTATTTTTAATTATTTTATACCATTCCAGCTGCGATATTTAAGAATGTTGTGATTATAAATGCATTTGTCAAGTTGTTGATAAATCCACCGATTACTGGAACTACGAAAAATGCAATTTGTGAAAATCTATACTTGTCGCAAACTGTCTTCATAGTTGTCATTGATACTGGAACGGCACCTGTACCAAAGCCAAGGTGACCTACTGCCATAACTGCGGCGTCGTAGTTTTTGCCAAGGGCTCTGAATGTGATGAAGTATGTGAACAGTAGAATAAATATTATTTGAGCAACTAGTAGAATTATTAAACTAAATCCTAGTCCTGCAAGTTGCCACAACTTCATAGTTACAATTGACATTGCAACGAATAGTGCAAGTGAAAAATCTCCAACAATATCAAGTGATTCGATAAGAGCATCGTCTGCCTTTTTAGTTTTGTCAAGATAAACTCTTACTAAAATACCACCAAGCATTGCGCACACGTGAATTGGAATGCTTATGTTGTATTTTGACAAGAAATGTTCCAAGATAAGGAAGATTACTTGACCGATACCACATGCAGTTACAAGAAGTAGAACTGCTGACATCATGTTTGATCTGTTTACAAAAATTTCTTGAGCTTTTTCGTTCATGGACATATCTTTAATTTGAACAGTTTCATTTTCGAAGCCGTGTTTTTTGATAACGAAGTTACCAAAAGGTCCACCAAGAAGAGAACCAGCGATAAGTCCAAAAGTTGCAGATGCAATGGCAACTTCCATAGCAGCCTCAGGTGCTCCAAGTTTAATTGCAACTGGTGCAAAACTTGCTGCGTTTCCGTGTCCACCTGATAGTGGAATTGATCCTGTCATCATTGAGATTAGCGGATTGACATTAAGTGCATTTCCAACACCTAGCGCCAAGGCGTTTTGACCGATAGATAAAAGTGCTGCGATTACTACAAATATTAAAACGAGCTTGCCACCTTTTTTGAGTAGCGACATACTTGCAGCAGTACCACTTGCAGCAAAGAATAAACAATAAAATAGCGTATTGACTGTTTGAAAATCAAAGTTTGGTTCAATTATATTGGCATAGTATAGAATCATTGTGATTATAGAAATGATTGTTCCACCTACAACGGGCGCTGGCAAACAATATTTCTTTAAAACTGGGAACTTATCTCTTAAAAAGTCTCCAATATAAATGCCAATTACAGCCAAAAATAGAGTTTCGAACATTCCGAACTCGACTACAATTCTTTCCATATTTTTCCTCCCTTTTAAAATACATAATCAATGGTAAATTAACTGATAAATAATTTCAAATAAATTCGAGAAATAATACAATTAATTA
>NZ_JBMNPQ010000051.1:0-10235 GCF_050943655.1 Peptoniphilus sp.
TACATAATAATTTTTAAACATTCAATAAATTGTGAATAAAGGAGGAAATATGGATCCAAAACTTTCCACTATGTGGGAATCTTTTTTACAACAATTAGAAAAAAAATCCATGTCTCAGGTTACTTATTCTACTTGGTTTTCTAGAATGCTGCCTAAAACAGTAGACTATGACAATAAAAGTATAATAATTACAGTTCCTTCCCAGTTTATCAGAGATTATCTTGCAAATAATAAAAGACATTTTGACCTTGTGGTATCAGCTCTTAAAGATGTAACGGGCATTGATTTTGACGTTACAATCATATCTGAGGCAGAGGCCGAAAACATGACACCAGGCTCCTTTGCCAATCAGTCTTTATTAAATTCAACTAGACTAAATCCTAAATATACTTTTGAAACTTTTGTAGTTGGAAAGAGCAACGAGTTTGCTCACGCTGCGGCACTTGCAGCTGCAGAAAATTACGAAAATCCAAGAAACGCCTTCTCAAACCCACTATTTATATATGGTGGCGTTGGACTGGGAAAGACTCACTTAATGCAGGCAATAGGCCACTTTGTACTGCAGCAAGATCCAACTAAAAAGATTCTTTATGTAACCAGTGAGCAGTTTACAAACGAACTTATAAATTCAATTCAAACTAATAAAAACGAGGAATTTAGGCACAAATACAGAAAAGTTGATTTGCTATTAATCGATGATATTCAGTTTATCGCCAACAAGGACAGGACTCAGGAGGAATTTTTCCATACTTTTAACGAGCTTCATGAACAAAATAAGCAAATAGTTCTAACATCAGATAAACCTCCAAAGGAGATAAAATCACTGGAAGAGAGATTGGTATCTAGGTTTGCATGGGGACTTGTAGTAGATATTTCTGCACCAGATCTTGAAACAAGGATTGCAATACTAAGAAATAAGGCAGACTCCGAGGGCTTTGATGTGTCTGATGATGTAATTAACTTTATTGCAGAAAATGTAAGAAGTAACATCAGGGAGCTTGAAGGCGCACTTTCAAAGGTTATGGCATACTCAAAGCTTACTGATTCAGATATTTCAGTGGACTCTGCTGCCATTGTCTTAAAAGATATTTACGAAAGCAAAGAAAAGAAAAAGATTACTGGAGAATACATTAAATCTGTCGTTTGTAAAAAATACGACATTTCAATAGATGATTTAAATTCAAAGAAGAGAACTAAGGCAATAGCATATCCAAGGCAAATAGCCATGTATATCACAAGAGAACTTACAGATCTATCTCTTCCAAAAATAGGCGATGTGTTTGGAGGACGCGATCACTCAACTGTAATTCACGCCTACGACAAAATAGAAAAAGATATGGAAAATGATCCAGTATTTAAAATAGAAGTAACTAACCTAATAAAAGAAATTAAGTCATAGTGGATAACTTTTTAAATTTCTAAAACTTATCCACATTCTATCAATATTAATAAGTTCACATTATTAATATTTAGAGGAACTTATCAACAAATTAACAGGTCCTACTATTATTACTATTTAATATACTATTTTCTAGGAGGAAAAATGAAAATACGCATAAATAGAAAAGAACTGGCTAAACATATTCAAATAGTACAAAAGGCAATTTCTGCTAGAACAACTATGCAAATATTAGAAGGAATTAAACTTATTGCAGAAAATAATACACTTACTCTTTTAGCAACTGATACAGAAATAAGTATCGAGACAAAATGTTCATGTATAGTTGAAGAAGAGGGACAAATAGTAATTAATTCTAGACTATTTGGAAATATTGTCAGAAAACTCAACAATGATTTAATAGATATAAATGTAGAAAATTACAATATGAACCTAAGATGTGGCGAATCAATCTTTAATATCAGCGTTCAAAATGCAGAAGATTATCCAGATCTTCCGCGAATAGATGAATATAAAAGCTTGACTCTCACATCGACACAAATAAAAAATACAGTCAGAAAAACTACTTTTGCTGTTTCACAAGACGAAACTAGAATAATATTTACAGGTGTCCTTATGGATATTAAAAAGGACTACATCAACTTCGTCGCACTTGACGGATTTAGAATGGCTATCCAAAAAATAGTAAAAGACTCTGACTTTGAAAACTCAATAATCATTCCATCAAGATCACTTAACGAACTTGTAAAAATTATTGACGACGACTGCGACATAGAAATAATGATTTCTAGAAATAATATAATATTCTCTTTTAATAACACTGTATTTTATTCAACACTTCTAAGTGGCGAATTCTTTAACTACAACGGACTATTAAGAGACAATAACACTATATCTCTTCATGTAGATAGACATGAATTTCAATCAGCAGTAGAGAGAGCTTCACTTTTAGCAAGGGAAGACAGAGCAAATTTAATCAAGTTAAATATAGAAGAAAATTTAATCGAAATAAAAAGTAACTCAGAAATTGGAGATGTATTTGAAAAGGTTAAAACATCAGATGTAAGTGAGAGCCTTAGAATTGCATTTAACTCAAAATACATCTTAGACGGACTAAAGATTCTAGAAGAAGATGACATAATTTTAAACTTCACAGACTCAGTAAATCCTCTAATAATAACTGAAAGAGAAAACGACTCATATATTTATTTAGTTTTACCTGTAAGATTGGCGGGATAATATGGAAAGACAAATTGTTAAAATCGACGATGAATTTATAAAACTCGATTCACTATTAAAATTCTCAGGTCTTTGTGACACTGGCGGACTTGCCAAAAGTGTAATTAAAGACGGACTGGTAAAGGTAAATGGCGAAGTAGAAACGAGACGAGGAAAAAAACTCTATCCAGGCGATGAAATTTTATTTAACGATATAACTGTTGTAATTGGTGAAAAATGAAACTGGAGTTTCTAAAGCTTCTAAATTTTAGAAATTATAAAAACCTTGATTTTACTCCAAGCGAAAACATAAATATACTCTATGGTCTAAATGCTTCGGGAAAGACAAATTTAATCGAGGCAATTTATATGTCCATAAAGGCGACGAGCTTTAAAAATGCAAGAGATAATGAGCTTATAAATATTAATGAAAATTCATCTAGCATTATCTCAAGATATACAAATAAAGACTACAAAGACGACTTTCGCGTGGAGATATTCAAAAACGAGAACAAAAAGTTTTATATTAATGAAGAAAAGGTAAGCGCAAAAGAATATCGCAAATCTAGGTTCTGTGTCATATTTAGTCCAAACGACCTAAATATGATAAAATATTCACCGGGCAATAGAAGAAGATTTTTGGACGATATGCTCTCAAATGTTGAACCATCATACGATTTTTATTATCAGAGATACAGAAAAATTTTATTTGAGAGAAATAAACTCTTAAAAATAAAGATGGACGAGAATCTTTTAAATATTTACGATCAAGAAATTGCAAATGTGGGCACAAAAATCATAATAATGAGGCTTCGTGCCATCAAAAAGTTAAACGAATTTGCAAAGTATCACTACAAAAATATATCGGGAGACGATTTAAATATAACTTATCTATCGACAGTTCCAATAGTTCTTGATGAAGATGAGCTAAGAGCGCATTATCTCAAACTTTTAAAGAGGACTTTTGTAGTGGATCTCGAGAAAAAATACACGACTATCGGACCACATAGAGATGATCTGGATTTTAAAATAAACAAACTTTCATCGAAGGTATATGGATCTCAAGGTGAGCAGAGAAGTATAGTACTGAGTTTAAAATTATCAGAGACAGATTTAATCAAAAGTTTATACAATGAATATCCAATACTTCTATTAGATGATGTATTTTCGGAGATGGACTTTAATAGAAGAAGATACTTTTTATATTCATTAAAAAACACACAGACATTTATAACGACGACAGAAATAAATAAATATTTACAAAGTATAGATGCTGAATTTTTCCAAATCAATAATGGAAGAATTTTAGTATAGTTAGGAGAAGATATGGCAAATACTAAAAGGCATTATGGTGCCAGTGACATTCAGGTCTTAAAGGGTCTTGAGCCTGTAAGAAAAAGACCGGGGATGTACATTGGATCCACAGGAGAAAAAGGTCTGCACCATTTAGTTTATGAAGTTGTAGATAACTCAATAGACGAGGCACTTGCCGGAATATGTGACCACATAATTATCAGAATAAACAAAGATGGATTCGTTGAAATTTCAGATAACGGTTCAGGTATTCCAGTAGAAAAACACCCAGAAACTGGCAAGTCCACAGTGGAAACTGTACTTACAATACTCCACGCCGGAGGAAAGTTTGACAACGGAGCTTACAAAGTTAGTGGTGGTCTACACGGCGTTGGTGTTTCTGTAGTAAACGCATTATCTACAAAACTTGTTGCTACAGTTAAAAGGGACGGAAAAGTTTACAGACAAGAATTTTCAAGAGGACACGCAATGTCTGAACTTAAAGTTATTGGAGATGTAGATAAGTCTGAAACTGGAACGACAATCTATTTTGAACCGGACCCAGAAATTTTTGAAACTGTAGAATTCTCATTTGAAACTCTTTCAAAGAGATTTAGAGAAATGGCCTTTTTAAATAAGGGCATAAAAATCGAATTTATCGACGAAAGACACGATAAACAAGAAGTATATCACTACGAAGGCGGAATAAAATCTTTCGTAGAATATATTAACGCGAAGAAAAAACCAATTCACGACGAAATAATTTATATAGAAGAAGTAAAAGAAGAAACTGCAATAGAAATCGCACTTCAATACACAGAATCATATAGCGAAGTAGTTTTAACTTTTGCCAACAATATAAATACAGAAGAGGGCGGAACTCATCTATCAGGATTTAGATCTGCTCTTACTCGTACGCTAAATGACTACGGACGAAAGAACAATATAATAAAGGAAAAAGAAGAAAACTTATCTGGTGAAGACGTGCGTGAAGGTCTTACTGCAGTAATAAGTGTAAAGCTTCCAGATCCACAGTTCGAGGGACAAACTAAGGCAAAACTTGGAAACTCCGAGACAAGGGGAGTTGTTGACTCAGTCCTATCAGAGGATCTTGCAGTATTCTTAGAAGAAAATCCAAAAGTTGGAAAGAAGATTCTAGATAAGGCACTTTCAGCAAGAAGGGCAAGAGAAGCCGCAAGAAAAGCAAGAGACTTAACTAGAAAGAAAAATACACTAGAGAGCATGACTCTTCCAGGAAAGCTTGCAGACTGCCAAAATGACGACCCAGAAAGAAACGAAATCTTTATAGTCGAAGGTAATTCCGCCGGAGGTTCTGCAAAAGACGGACGTGATTCAAACTACCAAGCAATTTTGCCACTTAGAGGTAAAATCATGAATGTCGAAAAGGCAAGGCTCGATAGAATTTTAAATTCGACAGAAATAAGAGCCATGATTACTGCCTTTGGAACTGGAATTGGCGAAGAGTTTGACATTTCAAAATTAAGATACAATAAAATTATAATCATGACCGATGCCGACGTAGACGGTGCCCACATTATGACTCTACTTTTGACATTCTTCTTTAGATACATGAGACCACTTATTGAAGAGGGACATGTATATGTGGCACAAGCACCTCTATATGGTATCGAAAAGGGCAACAAGATTCTTAGATATTGTCACAACGAAAAGGAATTAAAACTTGCCCTAGAAAGCTACAAAGGCGAAAATGTAAAAATCAAGAGATACAAAGGTCTTGGGGAAATGAACTACGAACAGCTTTGGGAAACAACAATGAACCCAGACAACAGACTTCTTCTAAGAGTAAATATAGATGATTTACAAATAGCAGATGATACATTTGATATGCTTATGGGCCAAGAAGTAGAGCCAAGACGTGAATTTATCTCAGAAAATGCAGAATATGCAGATTTCGTTGACGCATAAGCTAGGAGGAACTAATGACAGAAGATAAATTTGTAGAATCAGGAATATTAGATGTTGATATTAACCACAAGATGAGATCATCTTATCTTGATTATTCCATGTCTGTAATAGTTGCCAGAGCTCTTCCAGATGTTCGTGACGGACTAAAACCTGTTCACAGAAGAATTTTATACGGAATGCAAGGACTTGGACTTACATCAGGCAGCGGATACAGAAAATCTGCAAGACTTGTTGGGGATGTAATGGGTAAATATCACCCTCACGGTGACTCCTCAATTTATGAAGCAACAGTAAGACTTGCACAAAGCTTTAATACAAGATATCCACTAGTAGATGGACAAGGAAACTTTGGTAATATTGACGGTGACGATGCAGCGGCAATGCGTTATACAGAAGTTAAGATGACAAAACTTGCCGAAGAGATGCTAAGAGACATCAA
This sequence comes from Peptoniphilus sp., assembly GCF_050943655.1. Classification (GTDB taxonomy): domain Bacteria; phylum Bacillota; class Clostridia; order Tissierellales; family Peptoniphilaceae; genus Peptoniphilus_A. Next base: position 6,297 of record NZ_JBMNPQ010000051.1, read on the forward strand.
TAAGGACACAGTAGATTTTCAACCAAACTTCGACGAAAACGAGATGGAGCCCGTAATACTTCCATCAAGATTTCCAAACTTACTTGTAAATGGATCAAGTGGTATCGCCGTAGGGATGGCGACAAATATGGCGCCACACAATATGAACGAGGCAATTGATGGAATAATTGCATATATCGACGACGATAATATTTCAATAGATGAATTAAACGAAATAATAAAGGGACCTGACTTTCCAACGGGAGCTCAAATCATGGGGACTGACGGAATCAAAAAGGCCTACAAGACTGGTAGAGGAAAGATAACTGTAAGGGCAGTTGCCGAAATAGAAAACTTAACTAAACAGAGACAACAAATAATAATTACAGAGCTTCCTTACCAAGTAAATAAATCAAACTTAATAATAAAAATTGCAGAACTTGCAAAAAATAAAGTCATTGAGGGAATTTCAAACATAAATGACTCTTCTAATAGAAATGGAATTAAGATTGTAATCGACTTAAAAAGAGATGCAAATGCAAATGTAGTTTTAAATAAACTGTACAGAAATACACAAATGCAGATAACATTTGGTATCATAAACCTTGCACTTGTAAATGGAAAGCCAGAAATCTTAAATCTAAAAGATCTTATTAGACATTATGTAGATCACCAAGTTGAAGTTGTAACTAGAAGGACAAAATTCGACCTAGATAAGGCAGAAAAGAGAGCACACATCGTCGAAGGTTTATTTATTGCACTAGATAATATCGACAGAATTATCCAAATAGTTAGAAATTCCAAAGACGATGACGAGGTAAAAGTTAAATTTAAAAAAGAATTTGACCTAACAGATGCACAGTCTCAGGCAATTCTAGACATGAGAATTAGAAGACTTACTGGACTAGAAAGAGATAGACTTGAGGCAGAGTATGAAAAATTAAAAGAAGACATCAAGAGATTTAGAGAAATTCTTGAAAACAACGACGTCCTTATGAATTTAATTAAAGACGAACTTCTTGAGATTAAAAATAAATATGGAGACCTTAGAAGAACTGTAATATCTCCAAGTGCATCAGAAATTGAAATGAGAGATATAATTAAAAAAGAAGATGTAGTTATAACTCTAACTCAATTTGGTTACATTAAGAGAATGAGCGAGGGCACATACAAACCTCAAAAACGTGGTGGCAGGGGAATTTCTTCTGGCAACATGCGTGAGGATGACTTCGTAAAAGAGCTTTTTGTGACATCGACTCACGATATAATACTATTCTTTACAAACCTTGGAAATGTATTTAGGCTAAATGCTTACGAAATACCGAGAGATTCAAGGACATCAAGAGGTACAGCTCTTGTAAACTTACTTCAGTTGCAACCTGATGAAAGGGTAACATCAATTATTCCTGTAGAAGAATATGATCCAGAAATGAACTTCGTAATGGTTACAAAAAATGGACTAATTAAAAGAACTTCTGCAAAAGAATATAAAAATATCAGAAAATCAGGTATAATAGCAATAAACCTAAATGAAGGTGATAAATTAATAGGAGTACACTTGACTCGCGACGAAGAAGAAATAATTCTTGTGTCCAAGAAGGGAATGTCCATAAGATTTAATGAAGAGCAAGTAAGAAAGAGTGGCAGAAACACAATGGGTGTTAAGGCAATTGAACTTGACGAAGACGACGAACTCGTTTCATCAGATACTATTGACTCACACGACTATCTACTTGTAGTTTCAGAAAATGGTTATGGAAAACTTACAGAACTTTCAAAATACAGGGCACAAAATAGAGCCGGCAAGGGAATCTTGACATATAAGACTACTAAGAAGACTGGCAAAGTTGCAACAGCAAGTGTAGTCGACAAAGAAGATGACGTTATGATTATCGCCGACTCCGGCATAATTATAAGAATTTTAACCGATGATATTTCATTGCAAGGAAGAAACACTTCTGGTGTAAAACTTATGAATCTTAAGGATTCAAAAGTAGTTTCTGTTGCAAAATATATAGGTGACTAGGAGGAATCACATGGATTTTAGACTTGAAACGAAAGACAGTGAAGATTTTTTAATTTTATACCCTATAGGAGAGCTTGATGTTTATAACACCAATGCTTTCAAAGAAAAGGCCCTTAAGCTTTATAATGCGAACAAAAAGGACATACTTTTCGATTGTAAAGATCTAAAATATCTTGACTCGACAGGACTTGGATCTTTGATGTATATATTAAAAAATATTAAAGACAATGGTCACAAAATAGTTATTGAAAACTTGAGCAGTACTATAATGAAGTTATTTAAAATAACTCAACTAGACGAGATATTCGAAATAAGAGGTTAACATGGATGTATTAAAATTTAGTTTGCCAAATGACACCTTGTATTTTTCTACGGCAAGGCTCATGGCTACAGGCATTTTAAGCACTTTAAATAGAGATATCGAAGAAATCGAAGACATTAAGATGGCTCTTACTGAATCTTTAAATATTTGTCTAAACTTAGAAATGGACGAGAATATAGACATTGTATTTGAAATCGATGAAAAATCATTGAAAATAAAAGTTTCACAAATTTCAGAAGAAAAATTAAATTCTTGTGAAAAACTCTCTCTTGCAAGAACTATAATAGACTATCTAATCGATGAGTCTTACTTTGAAGAAAATACTCTAGTATTAGAAAAAAATCTTTAGGTTTATTATGAATTTAAGAGAATATAACGATTTAGACAGAAGGCTTACAAAAGAAGAGAGAAAAGAACTTTTTAACGAGTACTATAAAAATAGAGACCCGGAAATTCGAGATATATTAATCGAGGAACATCTATATATTGCAGAAATTTTGTCCAAAAAATACACAAATAGAGGCATAGATTTTGACGACATATACCAAATAGCATCAATCGGTCTAATATATGCCATAGAAAGATTTGATCCGACAAAGGGATTTGAATTTTCATCCTTTGCAACGCCTACAATAATCGGCGAGATAAAAAAATATTTTAGAGACAATGGTTGGACAATTAGAGTTCCAAGAAGAATTCAGGAACTATCCAAAAAAATTGCAAATGCAACTACAACACTGTCCCAAAAATATCAAAAGACTCCGACAATAAACGACATTGCAGAGTTTTTAAACTCAACTCCAGAAGAGATAATGGAGGCAATGGAGGCATCTAAGGTCTACACACCACAGTCACTTGATGTGACATATGAAAGTGGAAGTGAAAATGAATTTAGCTTAGCAGACTTAATAGGCGAAGATGAAGATTACTTCGATAAAATTGAGTCCAACGACTTTTTCAAAAGAGCCATGGTTGGTCTTGACGATGTAGAGAAAAAAATACTGATGGATAGATATTTTAATAAGAAAACCCAGGTATCAATTGCCAAAGAATTAAATATTTCTCAGATGACTGTATCGCGTATGGAGAAAAAAATCTTGGCAAAGATGAAAAAAGAAATAACAAAAAGCATGGAGATATAAATGAACAGAAGAAAATACCTAGTGGGGCTTCTTAGGATTGTAAATATTTTCGAAATAATAGTTTCAATAATGCTAATTGCAGGAGTAATCTTTGCAGTGCCAGACATATTGAAATATTATGTAGAAATACTTCACTCCGACGAACTTGCCTCCTACGAAATATTTCAACATTTTCTTTCTCATGTACTTCTACTCGTAATTGCTATTGAATTTGTAGTTCTCATGATAGCGCACACAGACACAAATATAATTCACTTAATTTTACTTGTAATATCGAGAAAGATGCTAGTGTACTCAGACACTATGGTAGATTTACTCATTGCAACAATTGCGATCGCAATACTATTTGCAGTAAGAAAGTTTTTAGTAACTGGAATTGCAGAAGACGGAACCATAGAAAACATAACAGAATTCTCAGCCTCAACTCCTATTAACAAACTAAATGCAAAATATGGATTTGACATCAAGGG
>NZ_JBMNPQ010000052.1:0-10058 GCF_050943655.1 Peptoniphilus sp.
AATTTATTGACAATAATTTATGTAAACGTATGTATTATATTGTTCAATTATTCAGTTATATATAATTATAATGAAATTAAACAGAATTGTCACGATATGTGAACTTAATATATTATTTGTGAAACTTTTGGAAAAATTTCTCACTCTTTGTGATTTTATATTTTAATTTTTAAATTTATATCTTGTCTCTATCATTTAAAATTTTATAATTTCATATCCCCTCACCTTTGATTTTTCCCTGCAAAGTGTTATCCTAGTCTAAAGGAGTTATTATGAGTTTTAATGTTCTGGTTAAGTATCAAGTTATTATGCTCGCCCTGCAAGTTATTTTGTACTTTGGATGCGAGTTTTTTCAAAAAAATCTTCATTATATTGACATCGAGCTAGATAAAAGGATCCCCGTGATTCCAATATTCGTCCTCGTCTACGTGTTGTGGTTTCCTGTGATCGCGCTTTTCCCCATTAGTCTTTACAACGCGTCGCCACTTTTATATCGCCCCTACATGTTTACGTGGATCACCGTCCTAATCGTCAGCATTATTATCTACATGGTCTATCCCACTACTTTTGATAGGCCTAAGAATCTCGACGATTACGCTTTTGGTTTTTTGTTAAAGTTTATTTACAAGTCAAGCTACAGGGGGCTTAACTGCATGCCGAGCCTTCACTGCTCCATGTCTACGATGGTAATTGTTTTTGCTATCGCAAGTGCCATGACGCTAAGGCTTAAATTAATTTATGTCATCACGTCATTTGGTATTATCGTCTCCACTCTCTTTACGAAACAGCATGTAATCTTGGACGTTGTGACTGGCGTCGGCCTTGGACTTCTATTAAGCATCGTATTTTTATTTTTTTATTAATCCTAAACACTTCGCATTTTGTGCGAGGTGTTTTTAATTTTGCACTCGTTTATTAACCAATTAAATGGGTACTATACTAATGTATAGGAAAACGTGTTATTTATATTTTATGAGGTGATATGAGATGAAGGACGAAGCACTCTTAAGGAAAAAGGAACACGAAGCGGTAAGAAATGGTGTGGGCTATTATGATTTTACGCACCAACTTTTAAATGTCACAGGACCAGACGCTGGAAAATTCTTGGATAAGATTTTTGTAAATTCTATTCAAGGCATTGATGTTGGCAAGGCAGTTTATAGTACAACGCTTAATGAAAACGGTATTATCATCGACGACGTGATAATCTTTAGGATTGAGGATGAAAGATACTGGATTTCAACTCTTTATATCAAGGAACTAATTGAATGGCTCGATTCTCACAAAGATGGAGAAGATGTAAGCTACGAAGATATTACTTCAAAAGTTACTATGTTTGCGGTACAGGGCCCTAAGTCACGCGATTTGATAAATAAGCTTGTGGATAAAAGTATCGAAGATTTGAAATTCTTCCACATTATTGACAACAGCGTTGGAGATTTAAAAATTAAAGTTGCAAGGGCAGGCTACACAGGTGAGCTTGGTTTTGAACTTTATGTTCCATCTGATAAAAAAGAATTGTTGGAAGAAAAGTTGCAAGAAGCAGGTAAAGAATTTGACTTGTGCCACGTTACAACTGATGTAATCGTAAGCAGTCTTCCTGCTGAAAAGGGATATGTGCTTATGAGCGACTTAAAAGACACCAATCCACTTGAAGTTGGCTACGGCTGGACAGTTCACTGGGACGGAGATTTTATCGGAAAAGATGCACTCCTTAAGGCAAAAGAAAATGTAACAAGAGACCTTCTTGGATTCGAAGTTGAAGACAAGGGTGTCGTGATAGAACCTGGTGCAAAAGTATATGCAGGCGATAAAGAAGTAGGTTATGTTACTAAGTACACTTACGGATTTACTGTTGGCAAAAATATTGGCTACGCACTAGTAAATCTTGACGATGTCAAAGAGGGCGATGCAGTGGAAGTTGGACCTGACAAGGTGAAAACAAAACTTTGCGACAGAGTGTTCTATGACAAGGAAAACGAAAGAGTAAAAGGATAAAAGGATAAAAAATAGAGAGGCCTTTGTGGTCTCTCTTTTTTAGTTTATTTCACGGGCGAATTACATATTTAACTCCTCGCGCGCCATCTTTTTCAATTTTATACTGAAGCATTGCCACGTCCTTGAAGCTATAAAATTCAATATTATCTTCTAACAGAAGATTTTTTTCGAAATACTTGTTTAAATATTTCGCATTTTGTAAAAGATCTTCGCATGTAGCCCTGCTAAACACAAATCCAACAATTTTTTTGCCCTTTGTATAAAAGTCCATTGCATCAAAACTTGTATCAGCTGGCGGCGGTGTAATCATGGTAAGCTGTCCATTTAGTCCAAGTAAGTTTATGTTATCCGAAAGCTTTACCTTGCCCGATGTGTCGATTATGTGGTCAAAACCGTCTTTGTGTTTTTCAAAAAGCTCATTCATTCCATCTTCATGATATGAATAGCACTCATCTGCACCAAGGCCCTTTAAAATTTCAAAATCGCAATCTGATGAAGTTGTGACGACGTATGAATTAAATGCACGGGCGCATTGAACGAGCTTTCTGCCCACATTTCCTCCGGCACCCTCTATCAAAATTTTTGAATTTTTACCGAGCCTCATGACATCTCTTGTCACAATTTGTGCAGTGGAAGCTGAGTGAACTGATGCCACAAGTTTATACGGGTCGACTCCCTTTGGAATGTGGTAGAGCCTGTCGCTTTCCACGAGCACGAATTCTGCTGTCGCGCCCATTCTGCCGTCGTAACCAGAAGAATTTGTCCACACATAGTCGCCTGCGGAAAAACCACTGACGCCGCTGCCAACTTCCTTGACCTTTCCGACCAAATCTCTTCCCGTAATAGCTGGAGACTTGAGATCTGTCTTGTAGAGGCCCTTTCTAATGATGATGTCAACATTGTCGATTGTTACAGCGATGACTTCGACGAGTACCTCGCCCTCTTTTGGCTTTTCAATCTCCATGTCAATAAGATTTAAAACATCTGACGAACCAAAACCATCAAAAACAACTGCCTTCATAACTCTTCCCTTCTTTCCATCTATAATATACCCATGTGCTACAAAATTACATAAGAATGATGGTGGGTTGGGGTTGGGTTAGGAGTTCAAGTTTTGACGTTTTGATAAGCCTCTCAACTTGTCATCCTGAGCGGAACGGAAGGCTTAGCCTGAAGTGGAGTCGAAGGATCTGTAGAGTCGTGGTTGCGATGTGTCATCGTCTTAATGAGAAAGTGTTTTGGAGTCTCTCCTCTACGTTGTTTCTATAAGACGAAAAGTTCTCGCTAGACCACTTTGCAGATCCCTCGACTACGCTCGGGATGACGGACAAGGGGAAACAGCAAATGTATACAATTTCGTTAAGATATCAGAATAAGACCCCTTCCAACGTCATCCTGAGCGAAACGAAAGGCATAAGCCTGAAGTGGAGTCGAAGGATCTGTAGGGTATAGGGAGCGATGTGTTGTCGTCTTGACCAAGTTATGTATTGGAGTAATTCTCCTATACGTTGTTTCCTTAAGACGAAAAGTTCTCGCTAGAATACTTTGCAGATCTTTCGACTACGTTCGGGATGACGGAAAGTAGGCAACAGCGAGTGTAGACAATTTCATTACGAAATCAGAAAAAGACCGCTTCCGGCGTCATCCTGAGCGAACGAAGTGAGTCGAAGGATCTGTAGGGTTAAGGGAGCGATGTGTGGTCGTTTTGACCAAGCTGTGTATTGAAGTAATTCTCCTAAACGTTATTTCCTTAAGACGATTAGGTCTCGCTAGACCGCTTTGCAGATCCCTCGGCTACGCTCGGGATGACGGAGTGTGAGGGTTGTGACCCAAATAAGTCGTTACTGTGCCTATGATTTATCTGCACTATTTGAAAACCACCTCATTGGAAGTCATCCTGAGCGAACGAAGTGAGTCGAAGGATCTGTAGAGACTTGGGAACGATGTGTGGTCGTTTTTACGAGAAGGTGTTTTGGGGTGTTTTCTCCGTAAGGCTTTCGTGTTAAGACGCATAGGCTGTTTCCCCTAAAAGTGCAGATCCCTCGACTGACGCTCGGGATGACGAGAAAAGGGGGTTTTCTTTAAGACGATTAGTTCTCGCTAGACCGCTTTGCAGATTCTTCGACTCGCGTTTCACGCTCGCTCAGAATGACGTATGGGGACGTTATGTTTGGATATGTGTTGAAGGGGTGACGGAGTGTGTGGGCGTCATCCTGAGCGGAGGAGGAGCAAAGCGACGACGGAGTCGAACGGATCTGTAGGGTCGTGGGTGCGATGTGTTGTCGTTTTAATGAGAAGAGGTTTTGGGGTCTCTCCGTTGGGCTTTTCGTATTAAGATGCATATGCTGTTCCCCCACAAGTTACAGATTCTTCGACTCGCGTTTCACGCTCGCTCGGGATGACGGAGTGTGAGGGTTGTGGTTCGAATAGGTCGTCAATGTATCGAAGTTTTCTTTCTAAATTCTTTCTAAATTCTTTGTTAATAGAAAAAAGGATATGTCAGGGGAACGTTACTTGGCCTAGCGGTCCTCGAGCGGTTCCTCTGACATACCTTTTTTCGTTTGTCCTATTTTTGTTTTATTATTTTTTTAAAGTTCTCTGTGAGGTTTTTTAGTCAAGACACATAGGCTGTTTCCCCTAAAGGTGCAGATCCCTCGACTACGCTCGGGATGACGGGAGGATGGGGTTTTCTTTAAGACGATTGAGTCTCGCTCAAGATGACGAGAAGATGGGGCTTTTCTTTAAGACGATTGGGTCTCGCTCTACTACTTTGCAGATCCCACAACCGCCGTTCGATAATACAGCAATAAGGCAACAAAAAAGACGGGTCGCCCCGCCTTCCATTCTAAATCAAAAATCTAAATACTTATTTTTCCATCAAGTACTCGTTTATCTTCTCCACGTCTTTCTTTCCTATCAAACTCACGTCTTTTTCTACTGTGAATCCGTCCATCTTCATTTCTTCTTCACCAACAACTAAAACTCCTTCTCCATTTTTAATTTTTACTGATTTTTCTCCAAGTGTTATTGTTGTTGTGTTGTCTTCTTCGTTCCATTCTACTTTTGCGCCTTCTGCTTCGTAATATTTTCTCATGTAGTAGGCGTCTTTATCTTCTACTTTGTAGTCTTTAAGTTCAAGTTCTGCTGTACTTAGCACTACAATTTTATCAGGGTTTGTGATTGGCGGAAGACTTCTTGTTGCTACTGTGTATAGTACAAGTAGGTCCATATCAGCCACGCCTTTTGATTCTTCTACTGTTTCGCCCATCATGTTTTCTATAGGTGTCTTGTCATTTACGTTAATTTTTAGTCTGTTTGATATTCCGCGGCCCTCTTTGTCAAAGTAATCCACGTCGATTGAGTACTTCGCATCTTCTACGTTTATTGCTATAAATCCTGGTGTCATCTTTCCTGGATAAGACATCATCATCGGTGTGTTATTTTTGTAGAAGTATTCGATTTTTTCGCCTTTTTCAAATTTGTGGTCCTTTACAAACTCTCCAGTTTTTAAATCTATAACACTTACTCCATTTGTGTATAAGTAAAGTTTATTCATGCTTTCATTTTCAGCATTTTCGCTCTCTACAAGGATTTGTGAGCTCTTTTCTTCGCCAGCTACTTCGCTAATAGTTCCAAACTCCCTTGTGTAACCTTTCTCCATGTCTTTTTCACCTTCTGCAAATGCAAAAGTTGTAAGCATTAGTGTAAATATTAATGTAATGGTTAATAATTTTTTCATTATATCGCCTCCGTATTGAAATTATACCAAAATTTGTTTTCCTATAACAACACGCCCCATTCGGTAATATTTTTTTAATACTTCTGTAAAAAAAGAAGCCACCTAAGTAGCTTCTCATCACAATATATATTTTATAAATTTAAAAATAGTAAGAACGAGCAGTGCCAAAAGTACGATGGTCACAACATAAATCAAAATGTCGAGCCCTTTGACAGAGCTATCTACCTTTATATCTTCTGCACTTTCCGCAACCGGTGCATCTTCTACCCTAACACAATTTACTAGAAGTCTCTTTGGCCTTGGCGGTCTTAGGCGTTCACATGTAAGAAGTGTAAGCATGTCCACTCCCTCTCTTGGTTGAAGCGCCTCCCAGTCAGTTGGAAGTATAACTTCAGTGTCACTTACTTTATATTTAAGACTCTCATCGCCACGAACGATAGTAACATCGTCGCCCACATCAAGCTTGTGCAAATTAAAAAACATGAGGTCCCTGTACCAACCGCGGTGACCTGCGATTACGCTCCTCCTGTTTACTCCTCCAACGGGAAGGCTCGTTCCGTCGATGTGTGCAACTCCCATGTCGAGATGCTCATAGGACGCGTCGAGATAAATCGGCTTTGTGATGCCGAGCTTTGGAATTTTTAAATATGCAAATACCTCATCGGGGTTTTCCTTATAAAAATCATAAGTCGCACTGTAATCCTCTGCTGTGAAGGGATCCACAATATTGTTGTTTTTAATCTTGTTGTTGTAATCCTCAATCCCCTTCGCATCGACTGCAGAATTTTTGGACTCTTGGACGAACTTCTCATACCCCGACTTGGCAGAAATATTTCTATAACTCATGTTCCAAAAACCGTAAAGAGGAAGGGATATGCCAATAATTATCAAAATATAACCAAAAATTGTATAAAAATTCTTGTCTCTATTCTTCGTCTTTTTCTCTTTCTTTCTCATAAGCCTCAAACCTCTTCTTAGCCTTTTTCATTTCCTTGCCGTTATAAATTGCAAGAGCACCAAGAACTAAAGCTGTCGGAATCATAAACATCAAGTAGTCCTTGTAACTCATATCAAGTCCCAAAATATTTAGATTGTCCTCTTCTACTGGCGCAACGTATGGAATTCTCTCACCGCGCACAAGGAGCCTGTGCGAATTAATCATGTATGGCGTGCAAGTTAAAAGTGTGGCGTAGTCCTTGCCCTCAACGACGAGCACCGGCTCAAAATTAGAAGGCTCAATTACCTGAATCTTGTCCACCTTGTAACACAAAACTGTCTCGATGTTGTGAATGTAGAAAATATCTCCCTCTTTAAGCTTATTTAGATTTCTAAATAACTTCGCCTTAGGAAGGCCCCTGTGTGCAGTGATGACAGTGTGAGTGCTCTTTCCACCAATAGGAAGAGAACTACCCTCAAGGTGACCTGCGCCTTTTTGAAGCACTTCTTCTGATGTGCCCGCATAAATTGGAAGGTCCTCATTAATCTTTGGAATCTCAATATGACCCATCTTCTCGTGCACCTCGAGCATACGAGCGTACTCTGCAATACCCTCTTTTTGCTCATCAGTATAAGGATCGCTCATCTTGGACGGATCAAGAGTTGAGTTATATGCCCTTGCAAGCTCAATCCTCTTAAAAATCTCGTCGCGATCCATTCGGCTTACGCCTTTATTAAAATCTGCTATCTCGCTGTTTGCCTCTATTCGATAATAAAAATTTGAAATAATTGGATAAACCATTACCAAAAATCCAAAAATAAATAATAGAATAAAAGGCCATCTCTTTGATTTCTTTTTCTTCTTAGAACTCATAATCTACCTCTTATCATTATTCAAATTTGGAAAATCATCATCGTCACGACTAATTAGCTCGTTATATTTAGAAATATACATCTTCTTTTTCTTAACAAAATATAGATTTAAAAGAATAAGAGCAATAATAACGAAAATGCCACAATAAAACGCGTACCTATAAAGCTTAGCTCTTCTATTTTCCTTGACAAGCTTTTGTTCCTCAAGCGGCTCGTATGGAACCCTGTGACCACGCACAAGGAGCCTGTGAGTGTTAATCATAATTGGCGTGCAAGTAAGAAGAGTCGCATAATCGTGCCCTGGCACAATCAACAGATCCTCAAAATTAGAAGGCTCGACGACTTTAATCTGGTCGACCTGATAAGCCAAAACCTCTTTTAAATTGTAATAATAAAACTTGTCGCCGACGCGCACTTTTCTAAGGTCTGTAAAAAGCTTCGCAGTGGGAAGACCGCTGTGAGCAGTGATTACAGTGTGAGTGTTGTTGCCACCAATGGGAAGAGAAGTCCCTCAAGGTGACCTGCGCCCTTTTGAAGCACCTCTTCAGATGTGCCCGCATAAACAGGAATGTCTGTGTCGATAACGGGAATCTTAATGTGACCAATTTGCTCGTGAACCTCAAGCATTCTCGCATACTCAGCACGACCCTCAGCCTTTTTCTCATCAGAATAAGGATCCTCTGAGATGGAATTAACAAGGGATGCATTATAAGCACGCGCAAGCTCCATTCTTCTATTAATTTCCTCGTCGTCTAGCTTCGAACTTTCCTCGTCGAAGATGCCGATGTTGTTCTTGGACTCAACCCTGTAGTAGAGCCTAGAAACCTGAGGATAAAGAAGAATCAAAAAGCCCAGAATGAATATGAAGATGAAGGGCAAATTGCTCTTTTTCTTTTTTTTCTTTTTCTTTAACTTACTATCTTTCATAATTACCTCTTTAAGTATGAAATGATTATAACACAGATGCACGGTATAGTCTTGATATTAGTATTAACTCGCGGCAATGTATATACCTCGTCATCCCGAGCTTAGCCGAGGGATCTGCAAAGTATTCTAGCGATGCCTACACATTTGCCACCGTCTTCCAACGTCATCCCGTTTTTTTACGTCATTCTGAACGAGCACGCAGTGCGAGTCGAAGAATCTGCAAAGTAATCGAGCGAGAACTTATCGTCTTAACGAGAAAACCTCATTTAAATCGTAAATAACTTAATCTCAAAACTACGTTTTGTATTTCCTTTTGCGAGGAAGGGAAGGGGGCTTCCGCTCATCCGCTGCGATTGTCCCCTTCCCTCTCCTCGCACACCAACCTAACCCCCAACGCCCACTTCGGAGAACGTGTTGAACTTATTCGGCTATTTAGTACTCCGCAAAAAACCTAAATTTCATAACTCGCAGACTGTTATTTATGTTAAATTTATTCTTTATTACTATTTTTTTAAATTGAAGTATTTGTTGTGGTTCGCTCAAACAAATGAAATTTTTAACGGCTTTTTGCGAGACTCGTCTACCTCATAACACTTCATCACATTTTGGATGAAGATAAAATCTGTGAACTAACGGCACAGTGAAGACCTATTCAAGTCACAACCCTAACACTCCGTCATCTTGAGCGAGAGCTTTGCTCGAGTCGAAAGATCTGCAAAGTCATCGAGCGAGACCTTAGCGTCTTAACACGAAAACCTCACGGAGAAAACACCTCAAACACCTTCTCATTAAGACGACAACACATCGCTACCTCCACCCTACAGATCCTTCGGCTCACTTCGTTCGCTCAGGATGACGAATGAAGGGCCTTTGCTCTGGCTGATGGTTATGTACACCCCCCAACATTATGTAAAAAAGGGACGTCGCCCGACATCCCTATTTTTTGCCTTTCTTGACAAGTCCAACGCCCATAGCCGCTATAATCGCACCGCCAATTGACATCACAATGAGAGTGATATCACCAGTCTTAGGAATTCTAATCCTTGGTGGTGGGGTATTTGGCGTGTTAGGCGGCACATTCGGCACATCTGTCGGCTCTTTTTTGTTTGCAATATCAACCCTGTTAAACTTCGAATTCTCATTTATGGTAAACTTCACACCCTCTGCGAGAAGTTCATACCCCTCGGGCGCCTTTATCTCCCACAAATAATATTCACGGGCAGGAAGATCCGTCGCACTAAACGCTCCGTCCTTGCCAGACATTATTATATAATCCTTGCCATCCCTCTTGACAGTCTCATAAGAACCTGTCTTCTCATCAAGATAGGTCACCTTAAAAACTGCACCGGCAAGTGCCTTGTCAGTGGCAGCGTCATACTTAAAAAATCTTATCTCGCCCCTGCCACCAAAAGGCCTGTTCACAACTTCAACATAAGAGCCCCTGTTTCCTGTAACATTAAAGTTCGTAACCTTGTTCACAATCTCGTAACCATCGGGCGCCTTAATTTCCTTAAAATAATACTCGCCCTCTGGCAGGTTCTTAATAACAATCTCGCCCTTCTCATTTGTCACAAGGAGCACATCG
>NZ_JBMNPQ010000053.1:0-9970 GCF_050943655.1 Peptoniphilus sp.
AATTTACTATCTTTATATTAAATCTCTCTAAACTCTTGACAATTTGGGCTTTTGTCAATAAAATAGAAAAGATGAAATGAGGTGAATACAATGAAAAGAACATACCAACCTAAAAACAAACAAAGAAAAAGAGAACATGGTTTTCGTGCAAGAATGAGAACTAAATCAGGTAGAGCAGTTATTAAAGCAAGAAGAAGAAAAGGTAGAAAGAAATTATCGGCTTAAGTTAAAGATGAAGGATTGTTATTTAAAGAAAAATAGTGAATTCCAAAGGGTGTATTTAGCGCGAAATATTTCTGGCTCTAAGTATCTTACTTTATTTACGCTAAAGAACAATAGAGACTATCCAAGAGTTGGCATAACTACTACGAAGAAGGTGGGAAATGCTGTTAATAGAAACTTTGTAAAGAGAAGACTAAAGCATATTATTAGGGAAAACTCTGATAAGTTAACTGGTGGATACGACTATGTTTTTGTTGTCAAGAAAGGTGCTTGTGATGCCGATTTTAATGACCTTAAATACTCTTTTTTAAATGTTTTAAAGAGACAAAAGAAGGTGAAATAATTTTTGAGACGAATTTGTATGCTTTTGATACGTTTCTATCAAAGTGTGATTTCCAAATATTTACTTCCTGGAAGACATTGCAGATTCACGCCCACATGTTCACAATACAGCTATGAAGCCTACGAAAAGTATGGGTTTTTTAAAGGTACTTATTTGACTATAAGGAGAATTTTAAGGTGTAACCCATTTCATGAAGGCGGATACGATCCTCTCATTTAGAATTGGAGGAAATAATTAATGAGTTTCATTAGTTCTATATTAGGTAGTTTCGTAAGGCTAATTTACAATATTCTTCAAGGTTCTATGCCTGAGGAACCAGCCAGCATATCTTTTTTTGCACTATCTATAATTATTGCTACCATTATTATAAAAGTACTGATCTTGCCACTTAATATTTCTCAGACTAAGAATCAAAAGAAAATGGCAAAACTTCAGCCACAAATTATGGAGTTACAGAGAAAGTATAAAAACGACCCACAAACTCTTGCAGCTAAGCAACAAAAGCTTTATAAAGAGTCTGATTACAAGATGAGTGCGGGTTGTCTTCCTATGATTATAACTCTTGTAGTTTTGATGGCATTCTATAGAGTATTTTTATATCCAGAACAATATATCTTTACTGAGCCTGGTGTGTATGCAACTATTAACAAAAACTTCTTTCACATTATAGACCTAGATTTGCCAGACAAGTCACTTGTTATGCCACTTGTTGCTGCTGTTACTACTTTCTTAGTAAGTTTTATTGCAAGCAAAAACCCGGCATCTCAAAATGCAGGCCCTGGAGCTGACCAAGCTCAATCTATGATGAAGTCAATGATGGTTGTAATGCCTATTATGATTTTTATGATGGGAAGAAATTTTGCGGCAGGTCTTGTAATTTATTGGACAGTTTCGAACCTATTTGCCATTGTTCAACAACTGATAACTAATAAGATTGTTAAAGATGAAGTTGAAGAGGTTAATGAAAAATAATGAATTATGTAATTAAGACGGGAAAATCCGTAGACGAAGCAGTAAGAGAGGCTCTAAGTGAGCTAAATATTACTCGTGACGAAGCCCATATCGAAGTTTTGGAAGAGGCACAAAAGGGATTTTTGGGAATTATTGGTTCCAAAGATGCCACTGTAAAAGTTTCTAAAAAGGCTGACGATACTAAGAGCATCCTAAACGAGATTTTTAGCGAAGATATTGAACCAGAGAAGAGCCACACAGACGTTCACGAAGTTGAACCTGAAGTTGAAAATAATGTTATTCACGATGAAAGTGAAGAAAAAGAAGAGATAGAAGAATTAAACGAAAAAGACTCTGATGAAGAAATTGTCGAAACTGCAAAAGAGTTTATGACAAAGATTCTTGAGACTTTTGAGCTTGAAAATGATCTAAGTATTGTTTTAGAAGACAACAACCTAAAGGTAAATGTACTTGGCGATGAAAATAAGCTTGGAATTTTAATAGGCAAAAGAGGAGTAACTCTTGATTCTATTCAATATATTTTGAGTTTAATCGTAAACAAGAAGTCTTCAAGATATATAAGAGTTACTTTGGACACAAGTGGTTACAGAGAAAAGAGAAAGAAAACTCTAGAAGAGCTTGCAGTAAAGCTTGCAAATAAAGTTATCAAAACCGGAAGATCTGTAAGACTTGAGCCAATGAATGCTTATGAAAGAAAAATCATCCACACATCTCTTCAAGATTTTGAAGGAGTTATAACTCATTCTGAGGGCAAAGACCCATTCAGAAAAGTGGTAATTCAAAAAGAAAGAAAATATTAAGAAGAGGCCTTAAAAGGCTTCATGAGAATTTTTAACAAAGCTCAAGAAATATTATCTCATTACAGAAATTGGAAATTTCATACTTTCATAAATCTGAAAAACGTAAACTCGCTTGAGCTCAAACAGTGCGTTTTTCGGGCGATTTATTTCAAGTTAAAATTTCTACAATTTCTTCCATAGGATAATATTTCTTTAGAGCTTTGTAATTTTCTAAGTAATCTATAGAGGCCTTAAAAGGCTTCTTTTTTGTTTTAGATAAATGTAGTATTATAGATAAAAGATGAGTTACTAATTTTTAAAGGAATGATTATATGGAAAACTTAAATGATACAATAGCAGCTATTTCCACGGCAGTGGGCGAAGCGGGAATCGCAATTGTCCGCATGAGTGGAGAAGAAAGCGTTGATATTATAGATAAAATTTTTGTGGCGAAAAATAAAAAGAAGATGAAAGATGCTGAAAACAGAAAATTCGTCTATGGCCACATTTTTGATGGCGACAAGCCAGTTGATGAAGTTTTAGTTGTCAAAATGAAAGGACCTCATTCTTATACGGCAGAGGACATTGTTGAAGTTCACTGCCACGGCGGAATTGTAGCCGTTACGAGGATTCTAAATTTATTGCTTGAAAATGGTGCAAGGCTCGCCGAGAGGGGAGAGTTTACCAAGAGAGGTTTCTTAAACGGCAGAATCGACTTAACTCAAGCTGAAGGTATAATCGATATGATTAAGGCGAAGACAGAAGTTTCTTTTGATATCGGTTTAAATCAGCTTAGTGGATCTTTGAGCACTATTTTAAATAAAATGCAAGATGAGCTTATATCTATGCAGGCTCTAATCGTTGCAAATATCGACTTTCCAGATGATGAGATAGAGGATGCGACATATGAAGAGCTAGAGAAGAGGTATGAGGGAATTGTTTCTAAAATAGACAATTTGCTTGAAAATTCTAAGAGCTCAAGACTTTTAAGAGACGGAATAAATACAGTTATTCTTGGAAAGCCAAATGTGGGCAAGTCATCTTTATTAAATGGACTTTTAAGATATGACAGGGCGATTGTAACTGACATTGCTGGGACAACAAGAGATATAATTGAAGACTATATAAATCTTGACGGAGTGCTTCTAAAGATTACTGATACTGCGGGAATTCGCGAGACAGAAGACGAAGTGGAAAAAATTGGTGTATCAATTGCAAAGGATAAGTTAAAGGACGCAGACCTTGTAATTGCAATATTTGACCTATCTCGCAAGTTCGATGATGACGACAAAGAAATTTTAAGTCTAATTAAGGACAAGAAGCACATCATCATTTTAAATAAAGACGATTTACCTCAAGAGATTAGCGACGAAGAAATAAAAGAAAATTTTAAAGATGATTATTTAAAACTTTCTGTAATGGAAAATGAGTCAATTAAAGAGATTGAAGACTTAATTAAGGATATGTTCTTTGACGGAGAAATTAAAATTTCATCAGCTGGAGTTCTTTCAAATATAAGACACATCAATGCCCTTAAGGAAGCTAAAAAGGACCTTCAAGCTGTAAAAATGGGGATTGATCAGAAAGTATTTTTGGATCTAATTGCAGTGGATCTTGAAAATGTTATTAATCATATATCAGAAATTACAGGTACAATTACGACAGAAGACATTTTGGACCGAGTATTTTCTGAATTTTGTATTGGGAAGTAGGTTTAAATGGCAGATATTAGATATTATGAAGCGGGAGATTTTGACACAGTTGTAATAGGTGCAGGCCATGCCGGAAGTGAAGCGGCACTTGCAGCTGCAAGACTTGGTGCCAAGACTCTTCTTTTGGTTACAAATTTAAATTCAATTGCAGAAATGCCTTGCAATCCAAACATCGGAGGAACTGGCAAGGGACACCTAGTGCGTGAAATTGATGCACTTGGTGGCGAGATGGCAAAGGTAATAGATAAGACTTTTATTCAGTCAAGAATGTTAAATACTTCAAAAGGGCCTGCTGTTCACTCACTAAGAGTACAGGCCGACAAGAGAAGATATCACGAGGTAATGAAAAGAGTCTTGGAAAATGAAGATAATTTATACCTTGTTGAAGACGAAGCTGTTAGAATTTTAAGGGATGGAAACGAAATAACAGGTGTCCTAACAAGGGACGGCGCAAAGTACAACACAAAGACTGTAGTTCTATGCACTGGAACTTATCTTCGCTCAAGAATATTCATGGGTGAAGTAAACTTTCCAGCTGGACCAAGTGGATTTAGCCCAGCAAATCACCTTTCTAAATCACTAGAAGAGGACTTTGGACTTAAACTTTTAAGGCTAAAAACTGGTACTCCGGCAAGAGTTCTTAGAAAATCCATTAATTTTTCAACAATGGCGCCTCAATATGGCGATGAAAATGTAGTTCCATTTTCTTTTTCTAACATCGACAAAAATTTAAACAAGGAGCAAGAACCTTGCTTTTTGACTTACACAACTCCAGAATGTCACCAAATAATAAGGGATAATATCGAAAGATCAGCCCTTGCACTTGGAGACATTGAAGGAAAAGGACCAAGGTATTGCCCTTCAATTGAGGATAAGGTAATGAGATTTTCTGACAGAGACTCTCACCAAGTTTTCATTGAGCCAGAGGGCCTAAGCACTGATGAAATGTACATTCAAGGTGTGTCCTCATCTCTACCAGTAGAAGTACAGCAACAATTTTACAGAAAGATTATAGGTCTTGAAAATTGCAGAATATTAAGACCTGCCTATGCGATTGAGTACGATGCAATTGATGCCACACTTCTTACAAGGTCACTTGAGCACATGGACTTTAAGGGAATGTTCTTTGCAGGACAAATTAACGGTTCAAGTGGATACGAGGAAGCTGCTGGACAGGGAATTGTTGCAGGAATTAACGCTGCACTTAAAGTTCAGGGAAAAGAGCCTTTTATACTAGATAGATCAGAAGCATATATCGGAGTACTCATTGATGATTTAGTAACTAAGGGCACAAAAGAGCCATATAGAATGATGACATCTCGTGCAGAATATAGACTTACTCTTCGCCAAGATAATGCAGACTTAAGACTTACACAAAAGGGACGCGACATTGGTCTTGTCGACGATGAGAGATACGCTGGATTTATCTATAGAAAAGAAGAAATTGAAAAAGAGATTGCAAGAATTAAGAAAGTTAAGATTACACCAACTGCTGAGAACAATAAAATTTTGGAAGAGCTTGGTTCAACTGACTTAACTAATACTTCTTCAATTTATGAACTTATAAAAAGACCAGAGCTTGATTACGAAAAACTTGCAGTGCTAGATAAAGAAAGACCAGATGTAAGAGCAGACATCGTTCGAAATGTTGAGATAGAAATTAAGTACGAAGGATATATTAAAAAGCAAGAGATTCAAATAAGACAGTTTAAAAAGCTTGAAACTAAAAAGCTTGACAAAGACCTTGACTACAAGATGATCGAGGGACTTAGAAACGAAGCAAAGGAAAAACTTCAAGATATAAGACCTGAGTCAATTGGACAAGCATCAAGAATTACTGGAGTTTCACCAGCAGACATCAACGTGCTTTTAATATATTTGGAACACAAGAGGAGACAAAATGAAGCTAGCTGATTATTTTAACCAGTACAATTTGAGCACAGATAATATAGAAGAATTTGAAGAGTTTAAAAAGTTTTTGTTGGAGTATAACGAGCACACAAATTTGACTAGAATTACAGACGATGACGACTTCAATGTAAAGCACTTTTTGGACAGCCTTTCAATATTTAGAACAAAGTTAATCGATCACGACAAAAAAATTATAGATATTGGAACGGGTGCAGGGTTTCCTGGAATTCCATTAAAGCTCTATGACAAGTCTTTAGACATAACTCTTTTAGATTCACTCAAGAAAAGAATTGATTTTTTAAATCTTGTTATAGATAAATTTGAACTTAAAAATATCGAGGCAATTCACGCAAGAGCCGAAGAGATTGCAAGAGACGTGAAGTACAGAGAGCAGTATGACATTGCAATTTCAAGAGCTGTTGCTAATCTTGCAACACTTAGTGAATATGCACTTGGTTTTGTAAAAGTTGGCGGATACTTCATTTCACAAAAAGGTCCAGAGTATAAAGATGAGATTAAGGATGCAGAAAATGCAATAAAAATAATGGGTGCTGAGATAGAAGATGTTATTAAGGTACCACTTCCAAATGACATCGAACATTACCTCGTTGTTATAAAAAAAGTAAAGACGACGAATAAAAAATATCCAAGGGGTGGCGGAAAACCTAGAAAGAATCCGCTTTAATAAATAAATGCTTCGCGTATGCTCTACGTGGAGCATTTTTTATTTGCAAAATTTTCTATTATTTTTAATATGCACTAAAAGATTTGTTATAAAATTTTTCATGCTCCACGTAGAGCATTTGGATAATTTTACGCTCCACGTAGAGCATTATTTTTAAATAATCGCGATTCGTATTTTAAATTAATCTTAAACATGATATTATATTAGTAGAAATGAGGTAGAAAATGTCCGTAGTAATAACAACTTTTAATCAAAAAGGCGGCGTAGGCAAGACTACAACAGTGGTTAACCTATCTGCTGCACTGGCTTTAAAGAAGAAAAAAGTTCTCGTCATTGATATGGATCCGCAAGGAAACTCCACTTCGGGACTTGGACTTTATGAATTTGAAAATAACATCTATGATTTTTTAATTGAAAAAAACAAAGACTCAATTTACAAAACTAAAACTGAGAACTTGGACATTATACCGGCAAGTGGTGAGTTTGCAGGAGTTGAAATTGAACTTGCTAAGAGAGGCGACTGGCAATTTGATTTAAAAAACATGGTAGATCAAGTTAAGGACGACTACGATTATGTGATAATCGATTCTCCGCCATCTCTTGGAATACTTTCAATGATGAGCCTTGTGGCAAGTGACAAAATACTTATACCTGTTCAGTGCGAATACTATGCCCTAGAGGGAGTCTCACAACTTATGGACACAATAACTCTAGTAAGGGAAAACTTTAACGAAAACTTGGGTATTCTCGGCGTGGTGATGTGCATGTTTGATGGAAGAACTAATCTATCTCTACAAGTAGTAGACGAAGTGAAGAGCTTCTTTAAGGACAAGGTATTTAGATCTGTAATTCCTAGAAATGTGCGACTTGCAGAGGCACCAAGTTTTGGAATGAACATATTTGAGTATGATAAAACCTCAAAAGGGGCTAAGGCCTACTCTAGCTTGGCAGATGAAATTATAGGTGAGATGAATGACTAAAAAGACAGGTCTTGGCAGAGGCATTGGAAATTTTTTGGCCTCCAGCGAGCAAATAAGAGAAGTAATTGAAGACGAAAATAGCAAATTAAAAGAGATTGAAATAGAAAAAATTGTTCCAAATGTTGATCAACCTCGAAAGATGTTTGATGAAGAAGAAATTACAGAACTTTCTAAATCAATCAAAAAATATGGCATAATTCAGCCACTTCTTGTAAGAGATGAAGGCGACAAATACATTATAATTGCAGGGGAAAGAAGGTTTAGAGCTGCTCAAAAAGCAGGACTTAAAAAGGTGCCAGCGATTATAAAAGATATTTCTACAGATGTATCAGACAGAATTTCTATAATAGAAAATATTCAAAGAAAAGATCTAAACCCTGTAGAAGAGGCGATGAGTTACAAACATATTTTGGACTCACAAAATCTCACACAAAAAGAATTGGCAGAAGAAATTGGGAAAAGTAGACAGTATATTGGAAATACAATTAGGCTTCTAAACCTTGATCCACGTGTATTAAAGCTATTAGAAAAAGGTGAAATTAGCCCATCTCATGGCAAAAACCTGCTTTCGATTAAAGATAAAGATGAGCAGTACAAAAAGGCCATGAAGATTGTAAAAGATACACTGCCAGTAAATGACAACAAGAAAAAACCTTCGCCAAAGGAGAAAAAACTCGACATATTTAAAGAAAAAGTCCGCGACGACTTGACTTCGAAGCTTGGCACAAAGGTAATGTTTAAAGAACAAGGAAAAAAAGGAAAGATTGAAATCGAATATTACAGCGAAGAAGATCTTTCAAGAATTGTAGAAATTATATTGGAAGGGAATTAAAAAGAATGGAAAGATTCTACACAACTTACTTGGTATCTGCTTTTACAGACAAGCCATTTATGGGCAATGCCACAGGTGTAGTAATAGATGATTGGAATCTCTCTGACACAGAGATGCAAAATATTGCCCGCGACTACAATCAATCAGTTATGGTCTTTATAAAAAGGCTGGATATTGGCAGATATGCAACAAGATTTTTTACACCTTATGAAGAGATAAAACTCTGTGGACATGCGACTATTGCAACATTTTATGCACTGGCTGAAAATGAGTATATAATGCCCATTGAAGACGGAATAGTTAAAGTATTGCAACACACAAAGATAGATAAAATACCAGTTGAACTTGAATACAAAAACTCCAAAATCAAAAATATTTACATGAAGCTTAAGCTAAAAGAGTTTGAAGAAGTAGATACAAATATAGCAGATAGAGTTACTAAAATTTTGGGAATAGAGAAAAGTGAAGTTGGATTAAAAATAAAAGAAGATGCGAAGATTGAGATGATTTCAACGGGAGCAAAGGACATACTTGTTCCAGTAAAAGATTACGAAACACTTGAGGGCATTAATCTTAATGAAGAGGAAGCGCTTAAAATAACAGAAGAATTTGACTGCATATCAATCCACGCATTTACAACTGAAGACGGAATAAACATAAGTCAGAGGACTTTTTCACCAAGAATTAGAGTGCGTGAAGAGCTTGGAAGTGGCACATCAACTGCTGCTACAATGTATTATTTGATCAAAAACAAAATAAATGCATCTGATTATATCATAGCGACTCAGGGCACAGTCTTGGGCAGAAAATCAAGAGTTAAGGCAATTTTAAATGACGAAAAGGACTGCGTGCGCGTTGGCGGCAGGGCCTATGTATTTATGAATGGAGTATTAAAAATATAATGGCAAGACAAAAAAAATCATCTAACAGATCAAAAATGGTTATTATAGTTTTTTTTGTAGTACTTCTCATATTTTCTGCAAGTCTCATATCATCAAGGAATAAACTCGTTGATATAAATAGCAAAGACGTGGATTATATTGAGATTGTTTCAAACAAAAGCAATAATATGAAAAACGTAAAGGACAAAAAAGATGTCGAAAAAATTGTCAAAAAGCTAAACAAACTTAGAGGGAAGCAAGCGAATAAAGATATAAACGCAGAAATAATCTCCTATGTAAATGTCTACTTCGTAAGTGGCAACAAAATATCATTCGTAAAAACAGGGCTTACACTTAGAGTAAACGATATTTACTATAACTTGAGCGGAGCAGACTCAAAACTCTTTGACAACATAGTAGAAGACTTTTCAAAATAGATCCCAAT
The DNA here is from genome assembly GCF_050943655.1 of Peptoniphilus sp. GTDB lineage: Bacteria > Bacillota > Clostridia > Tissierellales > Peptoniphilaceae > Peptoniphilus_A. The sequence continues at coordinate 9,763 of NZ_JBMNPQ010000053.1, forward strand.
GGGGTCTATTTTTTATGCTCCAAAAAACATGCGTGAGAATGGAAAATATGAAGTTTTTATTTAATATTAGTAGAATTCTATTAATAATTAAATAAAGTCGATTAAGAAGATATATATGGAAGCTTTAATAGATTTTTTTAAAATTTTAGGTTTTAATGAAGGATAATTCTTATTTTTTAAACTTAGCTGTCATTTGTATTTCATCTAT
>NZ_JBMNPQ010000054.1:0-9743 GCF_050943655.1 Peptoniphilus sp.
AATTTGAAGTAATGAGAGTTTATAAAACCTGTAAAAATGCAAACTTTAATCCACAAATGTGCATTATTATTAAGATATGTGGATAACTTTTTAAAAATTAATATTTATAATTATAAAATCATTAATTGTTGATATTAGTTAGAAAAATTAAAAAAATAATCCACAAAATTAAAAAGAAAAGTTTTAAATATTATTTTCATAAATTGTATTATTTTTTGCACTTTTCCTTTGATCTAAGTCTATCTTTTAAAATAACTATTAAATAGAAAAATTTCTCTATAAAGTTTTAAGCCTTATAAGCCACTTTTTACATAATAACTTATGAATGAGGTTAAACTTTAGCTTTACAATGAACCTTTACATAGTAACTTATGACTAAGCTCAGAGTTTCATCTGTGCAACCAACCTATTAAAAATAAACTATCAAATGCATATAGATTTTTAAATTTTAACTTATCTCTACATAATAATTTATAAATAATTTCAAACTTTTCCTTTCTAACTCACCTTTTATCAACTTATGAAATATAGTTAGACTTAAATTCCCTATTAAATATTTTTATAAATTTAGACAAAAAAAGAGACAGGCAAGAGCCCATCTCTAATCTATAAATTTTAATTTATAATTACTAACTACTTATTACATTCTCTTTCCAGGGATTATTGCATCAACAATACCTAGAACTGCTGCGCCTATAATTGCTCCAAGAACGCTTACTGTAAATCCATCGACCATTTTACCTGCAAGGAAAAGAATAATTGCCGCTACAGCAAATCCTTTAAATCCTCTACCAGCTGGAGATGCGTCTACACCAGTAAACTTCTCGATTAGCCAGTCCAAAAGTCCGATAACAATAGCTGTCACAATGGCAGTGCCAAAACCATTAATTGTAACTCCAATTGATAATGCAGATGTCAATAAAATTGCTAGAGCACTTATTACTACTTTGATTATTAAACTAAGAATCATTTTTCTTCCTCCTTGTTATATTCTATATTAACTTTGTACCACCTAAAAACCAATTTTAAACAACTTACTTGGGTATAATATACATGGTGATGTTATGAAATACGTAAAAATAGAGGTTTTCGTGCCTGAAAAAAATGTCAAAGACATTATTTCAAACGTTAACGAATACTTGAAAGACAATAATTACGATTATGTATATTCCAGTACAAAAGTTTTGGGTCACTTTAGACCGCTAGACGGTGCAGATCCATACCTTGGAAGTGTTGGAAAAGTTGAAGAAGTGGATGAAGTAAAACTCGAATTTAGAGTAAAAAGTAAAGATGCAAAAGAAGTTTATCAAATAATAAAAAGAGAGCATCCATACGAAGTTCCGATTATAAATGTTATTGAGCTTGTGGATTTAGATTAATATATTAAACAAGAGAAAGGAATATAAAATTAATATATTAAACAAAGCTAAATAAAAAATCTGTGCCGCAGCACAGAATATGGCGTCCACGAGAGGATTCGAACCTCCGGCCCCACGCTTAGGAGGCGTGTGCTCTATCCAGCTGAGCTACGAGGACCTAATACTAATATTTTATAGGAATTTAATTTAACTGTCAATTCCTATGGCGTTTAAAAAAGTTAAAATTTACTATATAATAGTTCCAGAAGGTGATAAAATGCAATTTGAAAAAAAATCTATTTGGCAACAAATAGACAAGGACACAAACGAAAAAATTTACGAATATGCAGAAGAATACAAGGCGTTTCTTGACAATGCAAAAACTGAAAGAGAAGCCACAAGATTCATAATAAGTGCTGCAAAAGAAAAAGGATTTATCTCACTTGATGAGGCATTAGATGGCAAAATCAAAAAGGGAGATAAAATCTATTTAAACAACAAAAACAAATCAGTTGTACTATTTGTTATTGGAGATGATATCGAAGAAGGTCTAAACATCGTCGGATCCCACATCGACTCACCAAGACTTGACCTTAAGGGAAATCCACTTTACGAAGACTCTTCCCTTGCACTATTTAAAACTCACTACTACGGCGGAGTTAAAAAATACCAATGGCCAACTATTGCCCTATCTCTTCACGGATATTTTAGAGATAGAGACGGGAATGAGCACAATATAGTTATTGGAGAAGATGAAAATGATCCAGTATTCTATATAAATGACCTCCTTCCACACTTGGCAAAGGATCAAAACAGCAAAACTCTAAAAGATGCGATTAAGGGTGAAGATTTAAATATCGTAGTTGGACACTCCACATATGGCGTAGAAGGCGACGAAAACCCTATAAAGAGAAATATTTTAACAATATTAAAAGAAAAATATAATCTAGACGAAGAAGATTTTGCCTTTGCAGAATTCGAAGCAGTTCCTGCACAAAAAGCAAAGGACGTTGGATTTGACAGAGCTATGATTGCATCTCACGGTCACGACGACAGAGTTTGTTCGTATGCAAACTTAAAGGCAATTCTTGAAGTTGAAGATCCTAAAAAGACTGCAGTAGCACTTTTCGTTGATAAGGAAGAAATCGGATCAGTTGGAAACACTGCAATGACTTCAATGTTTTTCGAAAACGCATTGGCAGAAATCATAAATAACATGGGTGAATATTCTGATCTTAAAGTTAGACGCGCACTTGCAAAATCATCTGTACTATCAGCAGACGTATCAGCAGCGCTTGACCCATCATTTAAAGAAGTATCTGACGATAAGAACGAAGCACAAGTTGGATACGGAATTGCCATGGCAAAATACACAGGCTCAGGCGGAAAAGGCGGTTCAAACGACGCAAACCCAGAATATATCTCAAAACTTAGAGATTTATTTAGACGAGAAGATGTAATCTGGCAAATATCTGGCTTTGGAAAAGTTGACCAAGGCGGCGGCGGAACAATTGCCTATATTTTGGCAAAATATGGCGCCGAAGTAGTGGACATGGGAACAGCAATGCTTTCTATGCACGCACCAGTAGAACTTGTATCAAAGGCAGATGCCTACATGACTTATAAAGCATACAAGGCATTTTTAGATAAATTTGAATAATTTTTTTCTTTTTATTTTAAAACTCCTAATTAGTGTTTACTAGTTGGGAGTTTTTTTATTATTTGTGATGCATTTTCTATAATCTTACCAATCAAAAGATTAGTAATTTTTATTAATTATTTTCTTTAAGTTAATATCCTCTTTACAAATTCTCATTATACTGTCTAATGAAGTTATTATATGTAAAAAGAAAGGAAGAAGAAATGAATTTAAAAAAGATATTGTTGATGTTAATGACATTTGTATTATTAATTACATCAGCTAACTTGCCCGTAAGTGCAGCAACAGAAAATTTTGACGATGTAAAAGGGCATTGGGCAGAGAAAAACATCAATTGGTCACAAGAAAGAGACCTTGTCAAAGGCTATCCTGATGGAGAGTTTAAACCAGAAGGTAAAATAACCAAGGCAGAATTTATAACTATAATTAATAATTTTATGAAGGCAGAAGAAGGAAGAGATTTTAAATTTAAGGACGTCAAAAAATCTGATTGGTATTACGAAGAAGTTAGAAAAGCAGTAAATTATTATTTAAAAGATGAAGACTACTTTAGAGGCGATGATTACATAGATCGTGATGAAGCGTCTAAACTTATTGCAGCTGTTTACGGTCTTAAAGAAGTAGAGCTAAATGATTTTAATGATAGAGATGAAATTATTAATAAAGGTGCTGTGGCTTCTCTTGCTGATAAAAAAGTTCTTAATGGATATCCCGATGGAAGTTTTAAACCTAAAAATCCAATAACAAGGGCAGAGGCATCTAAGATATTTAATGTAGCTTATGACAATATTGGAGAACCTAGCACAAGCACTGCGCTAAATCCAAACAAAGAAGAAAAAACAGAAACTAAGTCAAATACTTCAGTAAAGGAAAATAAAAAAGAGCATCACCACAACAGTTCTAGTCACAACGACAATTCTAATGACGATACAGTAAAATTTGGGGTAATTTCAGATATCCATTTAAGACCAGATAATCCAACACAGGTCGAAAGAACGACAAAAGCTCTAAACTTCTTTGAAGAAAATGGAGCAGCAAGTTCATTTATCGTGGGCGATGTCACAGATAATGGAAAAGAAGAAGAATATAAAGAATATGATAAGGTAAAGAGTGGCCTTAAGGGCGATAAAATGGAAGTTCATGCTTCCATGGGTAATCACGAAAATTTAACTACAGAGCTATTTACTAAATACTTTGGAAATGAACCAAATTCTCACTACAAAATTAATGGATACCATTTTATAATGATAAGTCCCGATGCAGAAGGAGGAGAAAGCTATTTAGAAGCGACAAAATGGCTATCAGAAGAACTTAAAAAAGCAAAAGACGACACTGGAGATAAGCCAATATTTGTATTTTTCCACCATCCAGTAAAAGATACCTTCTATGTATCAGACGATTGGTATGGAGATGTACCAAAAAGCATATTTAAAGATTATCCTATGGCAGTAACTTTCTCAGGACATATTCACTCACCAAATAATCACCCAAGAAGTATTTGGCAAGGTAATTTCACTGCAGTTAATACAGTTTCCCTATATTATTTTGAAATGGAAAAGGGATATAATAAGGGAGAAACTTATCCTAAAAATTCAGAATTATGCGCACAGGGACTATTAGTAGAAGCTGATGGAACAAAGGTTACAATTAAAAATAGAGACTTTATATCAGATAAATGGATAGATGAAACTTGGACTTTTGACACAGCACATCCAGAAGATTTTCCATACACAGATGCAAGATATGACGAGGCAAAAGCTCCTAAATTCGATAAAGGAACTGAAGTTAAAGTAACTGATATTAATTCATCTGATAAAAAGAAATCTGTAAACCTTGAATTCGATCAAGCAAAAGTTGATCCTAACAGCGTAAAGGGCGATATAGTTCATTCTTACGAATTTGAAATTAAAGAAGAAGGAAAACAAATTACAAAGACTGAGAAAGATTGGTCAGGATTTTATCTAATTCCAATGCCTGAAAAAATGAATATGAGACTAGATGAACTCAAACCAGATACAGAATATACTGTTGATATTTATCCAGTCGACGCATTTAAAAAGAAAGGCGAACCTATTACAGTAACTTTTAAAACTAGCGTCGATACAGTAGAGTCAAATGAAGATATCTCTAACAAAGATGTTGACATAAATCCTGACGAAATAGGTGGTAGTGAAAATACAAATAAAGACTCTCTAGAATCTGGGATAGGAAATAAAGAAGACTCTTCAAAAGATATAGTAAATAATTCTAACGAAGAAAGTATAAATAATTAGGCAAATTAAAAAATTATAAGAAATAGGAGTTCATATCCCCTTTGCTGTTTAGACAGTAAGGGGGTATTTTTATGAGGTGAAAAAAATTATAACTAAGGTTATCGTGAGAATGTACTTTATAAAAACACAAAACTTTTATTACATAAAGAAAATCCAGTCTACTCACACAAACTTTCTCATTATATAAAGCAGTACTTCGTCGGGCACAAGGCCTCCCAATATTCTATCTGCTGTTGCGACAAATCCCGGTGTTGAGAGGGCGAAGTTTCTATTCATATCAGCCATTGATTTTTTTACTACATGCTTTGATTTTAGTGGAAGGAATAGTTTTTTCCTGTCCATTTCGGCCTTGTCGATAAATTCTGTGTCTTCGATAAAGTATGGGCAAACTGTCGTCACGTTTATTCCCCTCTTCATGAGCTCTCCCCTAAGTCCTCTTGCGTATGTGTAGATAAATGCTTTTGATGCTGCATACATGTTTAGGTGCTCCATTGGGTTAAATGCAGCGACTGATGCGATTTGCAAAATGCTTGAGCCTGCATTCATTAAGTTCGCCACGATGTGAGTCATATTGACCTGCGCTTCGCAGTTTATTTTTATCGTCTCGATTTCTCTACTTGATCCAAAGTCAAGACTTTCTCCTCTTATGCCGCTTCCTGCTGCATTTATTAGATATTTTATTTCTAGGTTTTCTTCGTCCACTTTATTTTCTAAATATTTTTTAAACTCTTCCATCTCTTCTTCGTCTGTCATATCCATTGGATAGCTGGTAGAATCTATAGGCAAGGTGTTTTTTAATTTTTCGAGTCTATCTTCTCTTCTTGCGATAAGTATAATTTCATCTACTTCATAATCTTTATTTTTTGATATGAACTTTGCGAAGTCCCTTCCAAGTCCCGATGATGCGCCCGTTATTATTGAGAGTTTCTTCTTGTTATCATCTTCTTCTTTTATTTTTTTATAATTCGTTCTCTCTACTATATAAATTATTAAAGCTGCGGCGGCGCTTATTATAAAAATTGTTCCAATTATTGTAACCAATATTTTATAAACCATAATGTCCTCCTTTTTATACAATAATACCCCCACTACTTTTAAGCAGTGAGGGTATCTAATAATTTATCTTAGTTGTAATCCATCCTTATATGCTTCTCCAACTCTTCCGTTAACTTTGTAATAACCTCTAGTGTATGGATCAAAGGCAATTGCTTCTACTGCATCGATGTCGACTTGTCCATCTTTTAGGCAGTTTTCTTCCACAGACACGCGCGCAATTTTTCCGATTACGCCGATTCCGTTTTTATCAGATTGATATTCTTCGAATTCGCATTCCAATGCTATTGGAAATTCGTTAATTACTGGCGCATCAACTACTTGTGATTTTTCATAAGTTAGGCCAGATTTTTCAAATTTGTCTTTAACCTTGTTGCCGCTAACTACTCCAAAAAAGTCTGCTTCTGTAGAGTGTTTTGCATCGGCAAAGTGAACTACAAAGGCCTTTTTGTTTTTAATGTTTTGTACAGTCTTGCTGTCTGCTGAAAGGTTAAGTGCAACTCTATCCATGTCGAGCATTGTTCCCCAAGCTGCGTTCATTGCATTTACTGAACCATCTTCGTTAAATGTTGAGATGATTAAAACTGGCATTGGGAAAAGTGGTGATTTAGCTTTTATTTCTTTTTTCATAATATCCTCCATTTATTCATTTTGTTATAATTTTAATATTTTAGTCCGTAGTTTATTGTGTTTATTAATTCTCTTCCGTTTTTGTATCTTTCTAGATTTTCTTTAAATATATCCATAGCTCTTGTGAAGTAATTTGGCGTCGTTCCTGCATTGTGAGGCGTCATTAATAGGTTATCTATCTTCCAAAGTTTTGAGTCCTCTGGCACAGGTTCTTTTGGAAAAACATCTAGATAAGCTCCGCGAATTTTTTTATTTAAAAGGGCCTCTATTAGATCATCTTGAACAATAAGGTCTCCTCTGCCAACATTTATAAACACTGCGTCTTCATCCATAAGTTCAAATTTTCTTTTGTCAAACATTCCGCGAGTTTTTTCTGTTGACGGAACGACACTTACTACGTAGTCGAATCCTTTGAGATGCTCTTCTAAGTCATCTGTTTTATAAATTTCATCGAAGTTATCTGGTACATTTCCGTCTGGGTGATTTCTCACTCCGCACACATTCATGTCAAAGGCTCTTGCTCTTCTTGCGATTTCTTTTCCTATTGCGCCCGTTCCAATAATGAGTAGATTTTTCCCAGTGAGCTCTCCAACAGAAATGTCGCCATCGTAAATCTTCTTCTCTTGGTTTTTTAGAGCAGTTATTAGGTTTCTTGAGAACATAATCATTGCTCCAAGTACCTGCTCCGAAATATTTTTTGCGTGCACGCCACTTGTGTTAGTTAAGATTATGCCTCTTTTTTCCATGTACTCCAATGGATAAAAGTCGACTCCAGCGGAGTATGAAAAAATCCACTTAACTTTGTCCAACTTTTCGAGATCTTCTTCGTCGATTCTGCCTTCGTTTATTATTATTTCAATTTCATCCTTATCATCTGCCATAGATTTGATGTCCGGATAAATTTTCCACTCCTCATCCGAAAGCTTTTGCGGAAGAATCTCTTCTATATCGTGAATTTTTAAAAAACTATCATTGGTCCTTATCGCTATCATATACGCCTCCCTTTTTATTTTTAAAGTTTGTAAGCTTTAAATATCAAATTATTTTGTTATAACTTGAAGCCGTTTTTTCTTGCAATATCTAGAAGCATTGCCCTCTTAGGAAGTTTAAAGTTATTAATCTTTACAACTTGGTCTGTAAATGAGTCCACTCTGCTGTTTTTTTCGCGATGTGCGTAGTATTCTTTCATCTTTTCGTCGTAGTCCTTTAAGGCTTCTAGATAATTTTCTTCTTTCTTGTAAGAGTTTTCAAAAACTCTATATTCTTTTGGCATTCTAGGTTTTATCTCTGGATCATCGTCTGGATATCCAAATCCGTAGCCGAGTACTGGAAGAGTTAGCTCTGGCAAGTCCAAAATCTCTATCATTTTTTCTGCATCATTTAGTACAGAACCTAAAAACATTCCACCAAGTCCAAGAGACTCGACAAGGTTATTTGTGTTTTGTGCCATTAAGATTGTGTCTGAGAAAGCTTGGAAGAAGTTATCCACGTCACTTTCTGGATTTAATTCTCCAGCCTTTTCTTCGTAAATCTTTCTATTTCTATACATGTCGAGCACAAAAATAAATAGGTGAGGTGCAGCTGCTATATAGTCTTGGTAGCAAAGCTCTGCGATTTGTTTTTTCTTCTCTTCGTCTGTTACAACGATTATGCTTGACTGTTGCATGCCGACGCTTGATGCTGTCCTAAGCGCACCTGAGACAATTTTGTCAAAAGTCTCTTTATCAACTTCTTTATCTTTAAACTTTCTAATCGTTCTGTGATTTCATCAATAGAAAGGAAGTCTCTAGAATCGTGCATATATTCTTTTCCTGGAATATCTAGTGGCATATAATTTTGTCCAGTGCCTATGACAAACTTCTTAGCAGTGTAAGTTTCGCCGCCGACTTCGACAGTGTTTTTGTCCTTAAAGACTGCATCTCCTCTAATAACATCAATGTCAAATTTTTCGAAGATTCCTGCCATTGCATCTGGAAGAGCTCCAATAACTTTTTTCTTATACTGCATTAAGCTTTTCCAATCAAGCTCTGGTTCTTGTTTAAGTCCAATACCTTTGTAGCGGTTCATGGCACCTTTAAGTTCAAAAGGTGAGTCCAACAAAATCTTTGCATCGCAACCGTAGTTTGTACAAGTACCACCCAAAAGCTCTTTTTCAACTATAGCAACGCTCTTTCCAGCTTGTTTAAGAAGTAGAGCACCATGTCAGCATGCGTGTCCACTTCCAATAAATATCACATCATAATCTTTCATAATTTCCTCCTTATAAATTTTGCTCTATCGCATATCGCGAAAATTTTAAAATATCTATTAAATATTTATGTAAAATTCATATTCTCAAAATGCCTCTAAGAAATTTATACACTAAAAGATGGACGAGTAAACAAATGCGCATAAATAAAAAAGAGCGACAGAATATCCATCGCTCAAATTATTTTTCGTATTATATTTTCTAAAGAATTAATATTTACTTATTCTTCTTATTCCTGTAATGATTTTAAAAAATCCATTATTTTTTCGCATTAAAATGGGGCGTGTCGGATACATATAACAATCATGCCTTAAATTTTGAATTATTTTTTGAAATTTTGCATAAATATGATCTTTAAATTTAAAAGCCTATGCTAATGACATCAATACCACCTTCTCCACATGGCTCGATTGCTCCAGATTGATGTCAAAAGTCCGCCGGATTGAGCCGTTCGTTCGCGGGAATATATCAAAGACTTTTTTGACCTCAAAATAGCCATTTTTCGACCACGCTCGTATGCG
>NZ_JBMNPQ010000055.1:0-9467 GCF_050943655.1 Peptoniphilus sp.
GTTGTTCTTCACTTGTGCTTGAATTGTTCTTTGGTTGTTCTTCACTTGTGCTTTTGTCAATATTGCTATCTTGGTAAAAACTGTAATTTACAATGGTTATAGTAGTGTGTTTACCCTGTTCCATTTCAAGCCCAATCATGTCATCTTTTTCTAAGTTTTTAAGAAAAGTTGTGACCTTCTTTCTCGACCACTTCCAACGTTTTGATAGTTTTGCTAGGCTAGTAATTCTTTGACCTCTTTTAACTGTTATAAGATTATTATTTATTAAAACTGTTTTATCTTCATGATTGACCATCAGAATTAGGTCGATCCATGCAGACCGTTTATCAAAAGGCTCATTACTATTCCAAATCCAGTGGTCATATAAATTTCTGTGGATACTAACCCAACCCTTGTTGGCCACATTACTCACCACCTAACATACATAAACTGGTACTCCCGTTATCTTTTGTATAGACTCTTTAATATAATCATGATCCGAGTTGCTATCTGATAGATGAATTAAATAAAGCTTTTTAAGTCTTTCTAAATCACTTTTTAATAAAAAATCAATAGCAGTTTCTAGACTCATGTGAGTATCTTTAATTCTCTTTCTCAACTTAGAATTTAGTTCTTTGTTTTCATTTATAATTTTAGCTGTATAATTTACTTCTATAAGCATATAATCAACACTAAATCTATACTTGCAATATTTACTATCTGTTATAAAAGTTAGACTCTCGCCAGTCTTTAAATCTGTTATTAAAAAACCTACTGGTTCTTTTGCATCATGGATTGTTTTAAATGGTCTTATTAAAAAACTTCCGACTTCGGTATATTTATAAAATTCCTTATCTTCCCTTTTTAGAATCTCTATCCTATAGTCTTTAGCATCTAATGCATCTTTTGTTCCGGCAGTCATATAAACCTTTGTCCCAAATTCTAATAATTTTTTATATTCTTTTGAATGATCTTTGTGCTCATGACTTACAAGGCATGCATCTATATCTGATAACTTAAAGTTTAATTCTTCTTGAATTTTTAAATATGGGACACCGCACTCTAATAAAAGTGCAGTATCCTCATTACTAATCTTGTAGCAATTTCCGTTGCTACCACTTGCTATTACGTCAATTTCCATTTCAAATTCCCTTTAAAATGGCGCGACTATATTTTCAGTTTCTATTACTTCACCAGTTTCCTGATCAATTATTGTTGTTTCTAATTCCTCAACTGCATTATTATCTATTGCCTCTATTGCAATACTGCCATCTTCTTCAGCTTTTTCTAATGTTTGCATTTCTGTTGAAAGCACACCATATTTACTTAGTAGCCTTCTTAGACATGTCTTTTGCGCCTGCGAATCAAACTCTGTGTTCCATGGGCCTTTATTAAAAGATTTACTGTATTTTTTGCCCCAATCTGCAGCTTCGTCATAAGTCATGTATAATGATTTTTCAAATCCATTTATTAATTCAAAATATGCAAAATAGCCTTTTACCTTATTACTTGTTTTTTTGCCTGTGATTGATAGAGTCCCTCTTAGCACATCTTCTGAAACTTCCATGCCCTCATAAATAATGCCACTATTTATTGACTTATATTGACCAGTCCTCATGGCGAGTTGAATTAGCCCTTTATATCCAATAATAAAGTTTGGAACCAATTTGCCTTGTTTATTCTTAAAAGGTACAACATATCCAAATCCTAAATTTTTGTTTATAGGAAGTTTTAAAGTTGCAGCTTTTAAGGCCTCCATAACAACGTCTTTAGGATCACATTCTTGCAGATAGCTATCTCCACCATATAGATCAATCAGACTTGAAACAAATGCTCCTGAATTGTCCGATAATGCATTATCAAACAAAGTTCTGATACTTGGTATATTTAAAATATTTTTCATCTCATTAACTGGTTTTCTTGCAATTTCGTTAGTCATTATAAATTCTCCTTTACAAATTCTTTAAAATATTCATAAATCTTATCTCTTACTGTTCTAATATCTTCATTAAAAAAATTGTTTGAATTCTTAGTTAAATAAAGCCTATCTTCATCAATTACTAATGAACAAAGCTCATTACCTATGAACCTGACTGTAATTTCTAAAAAATTACAGTCAGGTTCATCTTTTTCTAAATCTAAATAAGCTAATTTCTCTATTTTTATTTTGTCTTCAAGTAAAGCTAATTTCTCTATTTTTATTTTGTCTTCAAGTAAATCTAATTTTTTAATTAAATCTCTTACATTTTGATATTTCATTTTCTTTTCAAATCTCCATTATTCACTTTTATTCCCGTTTCTTCTTCCAATGTGTTCTCAATATCGTCTAAATCTAAATAACCTTTGTTATAGCTGTCTAGCATGTCGGCTACATGGTCAATAAATTCTTCTAGCCTTTTTGTTCCGTAACCATAATGATCTCTTAGTGCCATAAGAGGTATTAACATCATCTGTCTAAAAGCAAAATCCATTGCTTCGTGTGTTGCTTTAAGCTTTATATCTTCGATTTGATTCCATGTTAGATTATAGGTTGGAATTTTCTTTTTCTCATTTTTCACCTTTGATCAACTCCTCAGGATTAAAATAAGATCCATAGGTAACAATCATATTAATATTTTCTGCCAGATTGCTGCCGTCTGCCGTTCCAATATGATATTGGATTTCTCCATCATTTTCAGTCTTTACAATCCCAATAGTGGGTAGGTCCGTTGTAAATGGCCAATACCACCAATGTTTTAACACCTTAAACAATTTTTAACTCCTTATCTTCAGAAACTACCAGCTTTATAGTTTGCCCTGGCATTTTAATTATTTTATTTACCGCTTCGGCATTATCAATAAATATTGGAGCTTCGAAGTCATATTCTTTAGACAAAATCTTAATTATTTCTAATCCTGCATTGATTTTTCCTGCATTGTTAACATCAGGGTAAGGTACTCCAGCAACAGTTGTCTCGCAAGTTTCCACAATAGCTCCATTTACTTGTGTATCAAAAAGTTTAAAGCTTACATTTTTAAATTTTTTATTTACTGTTTGAGCTATTAGTTTGCTTCTTTCCTTGCTATAAATCCCAATTAAATATAAATTCTTTTCTGCTTCTTCCAGTTTCCTTGATATTTCCTTTCTCTTATCTTCATAGTTTTCGATTTTCTCATCAATATCTGCATTTATTTTTTTATAAGCTATTTGGCCATCAATTTCTTCTAGATCTTTATTTAAATCTATTATTTTTTTATCGATATCACCAAAGTCGCGTTCTGCATTTTCAGAAATCTGTTTTTCTAATGTCTTTATTTCTCTTTCAATTTCTTCAATTCTTGGATTATCTTTAATCTCTGGTATTAGTTCGATTGCTGTTGTTAGAAGATTTTCCTTGCGATCTTTGGCGCTTAATAATCTTCTCTGCATTTCTTCATATTCATTTTTCAATTTTTCAAGTTCTGTCTTTAGTTCGTTGCCCTTATTTATAATTTTTTCTAGCTTTTCAGACTTAGCCTTTTTATACAAATCCTCTGGCAATGGTTGCTTACAAGTTGGACAGTTCATATCTTCCTTATTTCCTGCAACTTCTGTATAGTCGATTCTTAGTTGGTCAATTTCTATGCTTAGTTTTTTTATTTTTTCTGCTCTTTCGTTTGCTGACGCTTCCAGTTCTTTGCAACTTAAATCAAACTTTAAAACTTCATCTGCTCTTGATTTTTGTGATTTACTATTTAATTCTTTTATTTTTTTATTTTTCTCAAAGTCATCTTCTTTTAAAGCTATCTGTTCCTTTTGCAGTTCAGCAATTTTTGCATAAGCCTCTCTTTTATCTTTGCTATTATCTTGAATTAGTTTAAATTCTTCTAATTGCTTAATAGTTCCAGTAATACTTCTTCTTCTAAAATCTAGTGTGTCAAAATCATAGACCTTTTTTGATCGTTTCAATTCATCTAATCTGGCAGGTAGTTCTTCAATTTCTTTCTTTAATTTTTTTGCACTTGCTTTATTAATACTTTCTAAATCTTCTAAGCTGTAATTCTTAAGATCTAATTCTTTTAATGCTGAATTAGCATTTAGAATGTCATCTTCTTTTATTTCACCTTCACAAAGTTTTAATAGTATTTCTCGCCTTTCATCCTTGCTCAAAATTTCATTAAAATATTTTGGATTAGTAAGAAGCTTAAATAATTTTTCATCTGCTATAGTACTTATAAATTCCTGGTAGTCCTTTTCTTTCTTTGGTACATCATTTATTTCATAATCTGTAGTATTTCCAGAATATACCTTTTGATTAGATCCTCTTTTCGTAGTCCACTTCTCTTTAAAAGTCTTTTTTAATTTAATTACTTTTCCATCTACTTCAATAACTCCTGCAACTGAGTGATCACAACTCGGAACTTCTCCGTTAGATTCAATTGTCTTAATACTAAAATCTTTTTTATTTGTACTGTCTTTTCCAAATAGCAGCCAAATAAAAGCATCAAATATAGTGGTTTTTCCAGTCCCATTTGCCCCCAAAATTGTAGTATTTTCTTTAAAATTAATAACCGAATTTTCAATACCTTTAAAATTATTTAATTCTAATTCTTTTAAAAATACTTTCATATCATTATCCCCTGATTTACCATGTTCATTAGACACTCATTCGCTTGATCTTCTTCAAACTTTAAGTCATCTATCTTTGATTGAATATCAATCATATTAAGTCTTGCTTCCTCTTTTAATTTTGGATCATCCACTGTATAAAATATGCGTTCAGACTCTGAATACTCTTTTGATAATCTCTCTTGATCTTTCTCTAATTTTTTAATTTCTTTAAAATAATTTTTCATACATCCTCCTTTATTCGTGGTATAATAAAGGCAAATAATATATTTTAGTCCTTGTGTTTTAGTAGGCCGAGGACTTTTTTTATTGCCTTTACTGTATTTTTCATAACTATCTCTCAAAACTTATTTGGCATTATTAATGCAATAACTATAAAAACTAAAGATAAATAGCTCATAAAATTCCTCCTTAAAATTAATTAATTAAAAATTTAAATATCGTATCAATCAACCTTGTGCCAAGATAAATAATGTAAAAAACAAACTTTATAAAAAAATTAACAGTCAAATATCCTAGTATTAATAAAATACTGATTCCTATTAATCTTCTAAGTGTCAGTAATACATTGTATTTACTTAGTCTTATCTCGCCTTTCATAATCTTATCCCTTGCCTTGAGTTTTCCTTTAGCCAAGCTATAACCTCATCTTTAAAAAAATACATTCTATTTCCCACCCTCAATTTGGGGAAATCTGAATACTCATTAGCCAAATTCCTAATCTTATGTTCTCCTATAGGTATTTCTCCAGCTAATTCTTTCGCAGTTAGTAAAAATTTATTTTCCATAATCCTACCTCACTCAACAATTTGTACTCTATCAAGTGCAAACTCCAATAATTCACATGTAACAGTTGTAAGGTCGTTATTTGTTTCTTTAGCTATTTCTCTCACTCTATCTGCTATGTTAGGTGGAACCCTTAAAACTGCAGTTGATGGTGCGTAAGATTTTTGTACTTTTAATAATAATTTTCCGTCTTTAATTTGTTCTTCCATTTGTTTCCTCCTAAATCAATTCTGTTTGTGTTAACTAATTAACAGCTCTTTTTATACTTAACTTCTGATATAATCACTTTAAGGATGTGATTATGTGAAATTTAATATAGCTAAATTTAATCTTGATGGTTTTAACGTTCCAAAATACTCAATTTCAGATAAAGATTTATTTCAACTTCAAAATGTTTCCACCGAACTTTCTTCAACTCAGTTATTACTAAACTCAACCAGCGAATTGAATCAAAATATTATTCTATTAAAACAAACAATCGACTCATTAATTAATGGTCAAAAGAAACTTGATCCTAGTAAGAGGAAAGAACTTCCTAAATCAAAAATTAATTGGTCAATAGTTATTTCCTTAATTAGTCTAGTAATTCAAATAATAGACTCTAA
The DNA here is from genome assembly GCF_050943655.1 of Peptoniphilus sp. Lineage (GTDB taxonomy): Bacteria > Bacillota > Clostridia > Tissierellales > Peptoniphilaceae > Peptoniphilus_A. The sequence continues at coordinate 5,959 of NZ_JBMNPQ010000055.1, forward strand.
TTTAACAACTCAATTTTTTAGCTCTTTACATACAACAATGTTTGAGATAAACAAATATATAATTGATACTTTTCTTAATTAGAATGGTATTTAAATTTATATTTATTTATGGATTTTATTAGTTGACTTATATTTTCAAGTAGCCTGTTAATGTTCGATTCATAGTCCATCTCTTTATTAATTAACATATTGGTTAATAAGACCATGCTACTTCCTAATAACAAGGTTGCACTATCTAATAAAATTTCAAGTTCATTAATTTGTTTTTTCAAAGTTTCACCTCATTTATATCGGTTTTCCGTTATTTTCTTCAAAAAAAATTTCATCTATTTCTTCTCTTGTTAATCCTAACAATTCGCCAGCTTTTAAAATTTCCATTTGATTGAAATAAGTTTCAGACTTTAATCGTGAATTAAGAGTGGTTGTACCTATTCCTAAAGCATTAGCAAAATGTTCCTGTGTTCCGAATTTTTCTCTAATTTTACCTCTTAACTTATTATAATTAAACAATTTTATCACCTCTCTTTTTATCGGTTTTCCGTAATTCATATAATAACATCTATTTTAAAACTTGTCAACGGATTTCCGAAAAATATTTATGCAATATTGTTGTATTTTTACGGAAAATAATATAATATATATGAAAGAGGTGATTATATGAAAGATAATTTTGTTGTCAGATTTAATAAAATATTAGAAGAAAAGAATATATCTCAAACTGAATTATCTAAATTAACAGGTATTACACAATCTAGTATTAGTGATTGGAAAAATGGAAAATACACACCTAAACAAGATAAGATTAATATATTGGCGAAGGCGTTAAATGTATCTCCTGCGTGGTTGATTGGCTATGATGTATCTAATGACGAAATTCATAATATTAAAAATATACTACCCTTAAAAAAATCTTCTAAAAGGATACCACTTATTGGAACTATCGCTGCAGGTGAGCCCATACTTGCAGAACAAAATATAGAAGAATATATCGAGCTTGATAAAATCGTTCAAGCTGACTTTTGCTTGAGAATCAAAGGCGATAGCATGATTAATGCAAATATTTATGAAGATGATATCGTATTTATACATAAACAATCAGATGTCGATGACGGAGAAATTGCTGCAGTTTTAATTGAAGACGAAGCTACACTCAAAAGAGTTTATAAAATGCCTGGAAAAGTAGTTCTACGTGCTGAAAACCCTAGATTTAAACCAATTATATTAAACGGAGATAAAAGCGTTGAAATTTTAGGGAAAGCCACCTATAAGATTAGTCAGATAAGATAATGTAAATCATGACTGTTTCAATTATTTTATAGTAACTATCTATTTTTTAGAGATATTTTAATTATTGAAAGTTAATTAACTTTGTTTAAACATAAAAGTTTAAAATATATAAAATTTAAGGAGGTTTTTGCAATGGCAAAAAAAATTAAAGATGAAAATGGAAAGGTGTATGTAGAGAAAAAACCTTTCTATAAAAGAGTGTGGTTTATAGTAATTGTAATTATTGCCGCTATAGCAATTATAGGTAATTCAGGTAACAAAAAATCAACAAATGATGCTACTTCAAATAATGTAAATGATAAAGCAAGTGTTGCTGAAACTAATACGGCAGAAACAAATGATAATACTAAAGAAACAGCAAACATTCCAAAAGAATATCAGTCCGCATTAAAAAAAGCTCAAGTTTATTCAGATGAAATGTATATGTCCAAAGCTGGTATATATGAACAATTGACTTCTGAATATGGCGAACAATTTTCTGAAGAGGCTGCTCAATACGCTATAGAAAATGTTAAGGCTGATTGGAATAACAACGCTCTAAATAAAGCAAAAATATATCAAGATGAAATGGCTATGTCACCAAATGCTATAAGAGATCAACTTATTTCTGAACACGGAGAACAATTTACTCCTGAAGAAGCTGATTTTGCAATAAATAATCTAGAAAAGTAAAAATGAAATAGAATAAAAAATCCTTGGCCGTCTGCAAACAAACCAAGGAAATATTTAGGATTATTGATATAACCCCTGAACAAACATATTATATCATAATCCTTAACTTTTAAGGAGTAAATTATGAAAGAAAAAAATGCAAATGGATTAGGTAGTCTTACTTATTCCATGCGTAATAATAAAAAATATTGGACTGGTCGCGTAACTCTTGGCCAAGACTTAGCTGGCAATTTAATTAGAAAATCTTTTTCTAGTTATAAAAAATATGAAGTCATAGAAAAAATGCAAAAGGCTATGTCACAAACAAATATAGCTGGTTTTACCACATCTGGAGATAAATCTTTGTCTGAATTTATGCATTACTGGCTTTTCAATATAAAAATCAAGGAAATTAAAAGTACAACTATAGTTAGATATCAAAGTCTATTAAACCTTCATATATCCCCCTATCCTTTTTCTAAAACCAAAGTTGGCGATATAACAATTCTAAATTTACAGAATTTTATAAATCTACTAGCTGATGATGAAAAAACATCAATAAATACCGTCAAGGATACACTAGCTTTAATTAAAAACTTTCTTGATTATACAATAATCCTAGGAATATTCCCCACAAATCCAGCTGAATATGTAAAAGTACCCAAAAAAGAAAAAACAGAAAACTCTGGTAAATATAGGATATTTACTGCTGATGAACAAAAACTTATAATAAATAATTTAAATCTTGATGATCCAGTGGAACAAAGCTTGTATATAGATTTCTTAACTGGTCTACGCAGAAATGAGCTCAGAGGTCTACGCTGGAAAAACTATTCTGATGGAGTATTAACTATAGAGCAACAACTGCGAAGGTCATATACATTTGAAGAAGATGGATCTAGAAAATTAAATAAAAATACTACCCAAGAATTAAAAACTGAAAGCTCATATAGGACTGTTGCCCTTCCAAAAATTGCCGATAATCTTTTACAAAAAATAAAAACAAAATCTTATGAAAAACATCTCCGACTTGGACAGCCTTTTACTGATGAAGCCTTTATTTTTTCCGATGACTTATTAAATCCCATAGAAGAAAAAAGAGCTAATAGACGACTACAAGCTATTTGCAAAAAGATAGGGATAGAGCCTAGACCTTTGCATTCCATTAGACATTCTTATGCAACAAGACTTTTTGAAGCTGGTGTTGACATAAAAACCGTTCAGAAATTAATGGGGCATAGTGACTATAAAACCACATTAAATATTTATGTACATGTCATGGATGATCAAAAAGAAAAGGCCGCAGCTCTACTTGATAAAATGTATAATTAAATTCGTTGCCAACTCGTTACCAACTTTCACAAAAACAAACAAAATAAACATTGAAATTTAGCCATTATAAAAGAATTGGTGCTAATTCCTCTTTCCCGCACCATATAAAGTCCGTAAGGGCTTTATTTTTTTGCCCTTTTGCTTTAATGGTTTAATTCATTTTATTAATTATCCCACTCGCTTCATCTTATTTAAAATTTATAGAAAAATTCTTCATATAATATATACCATTTTATTAT
>NZ_JBMNPQ010000056.1:0-9326 GCF_050943655.1 Peptoniphilus sp.
TTGATTTTACTTAGTTAACATGTTTCTTAGATAAATAAATGAAAGTGTTTAAATAAAAATATTGTTTTATTTAGTATTTTTAAATATTAAACTTGTAATAAATATTAATATTAAGGATGTGGTAAAATGATACAAAATCATAAGATATTTATGTTGGTAGCAGAAACAAAAAGTTTTAAACAAGCTGCAAAAAAAGCATATGTTTCACAACAGTGCGTTAGTGATCATATCTCAAGAATAGAGAATGAGTTTGGCACAAAACTTTTTATTAGAAAACCTTTTTTACATCTAACACCAGCAGGAGAAATAGTTTATAAATCTCTAAGCAATATTGATGCAATTGAAAAAAATTTAAATAAACAAATGGACGAATTAAAAAGTGGTATAAAAGGAAAATTTACAGTTGGAATAAGCACCAGTCGATCTCCAGTTATTTTACCTAAAGTATTAAAAAAATATAATGAATTGTTTCCAAATATTATAGTTAAATTTGTAAGTGGAGACACTGCTATTTTAGAGAAATACCTTGAAAATAATACAGTAGATTTGTTTCTAGGTGTAAATACCAACTTAAATTTAGATTTTCATGTTCATCATATTTGTAATGATTATATATACATGATTATACATAAAAATCTATTTTATAAACATTTTGATAATTCCAATCTACAAGCATTTAGAAAAGGGGTAGATTTAAACAATTTTTCAGAAGTTCCAATGGTCATGTATTATAAAACAGGGGCAATGTACACTTTAATGCAACAACATCTAATCTCTCACGGAGTAAAATTAAATAATATACCTTTTTATACTAGTGAATGTGAGACCCAAATAAAATTATGTATCGAAGGCGTTGCTTGTGCTTTGGTTCCCAAGATGCTTTATACCAACTTTGAAGAAAAAAATGATATTTTTGTATTTCCAATAAAAGGTTTAGAATATCCTCTTCGTATAGAAATTGTTAAAAAAAAGAATATATTTTTACCAAATTATATTAATGCATTTTGTAATGTTTTAGAAGATGAAATATTATCGCTTGCAGATTAAAATTCAGGTTCACATATATATTTTAATAACATGTTATATAAAAAAGGAGCGGGTCACCCTGCTCCTTTATTTAATCTTATGAAATTCTATCATGTCGTTAAATATATACCACACCTCATCTACCATATCTTTTTTCTCTGATGAGAATGTGATGATGTTATCTTTCGATGGCATTTCAAGTTTTTTTGCTATGGCATCGACATGTTTATTTACTTGCGATTTTTTTATTTTATCCTTCTTTGTGGCAATCACTATTCCAGAAAATCCTGAGTGAATTATATAGTCATACATCTGCTTGTCGAGCTCTGTCGGCTCATGTCTTATGTCGACAAGTAGAATTGTCTCCAAAAGATTTTCGCGAGTTTCTAAATATTCATTTATTATGCCCGCCCATTTTTCTTTTTCGCTCTTTGATACTCTCGCATATCCATATCCTGGTAAATCCACAAGTCTTAATTTGTCATTTACGTTGTAAAAATTTATTGTTCTAGTCTTTCCTGGTGTCGATGAAGTGCGCGCCAAGTTTTTTCTGCCAAGCATTGCGTTTATAAAAGATGATTTGCCTACATTTGATCTTCCTGCAAAGGCAAGCTCTACAGTGTCTTCTTTTGGATACTGCTCTTTTTTTACTGCAACTTTTTCAAGCTCTGCTTTTTTAATTTTCATCAAAATCACCTATCGCAATTTTTGCAACTTCTCTAAATTCAGAAGCTGGAATTATTTCTAATTTGTCGATTGCTTCTTCTTCGATTTCTTTTAAGTCTCTCTTGTTCTCTTCTGGAATTATTACAGTCTTTACTCCAAAGCGCTCTGCTGCTAAAAGTTTTTCTTTAAGTCCGCCAATTGGCAAAATCTTTCCGCGAAGAGTTATCTCACCAGTCATTGCCACATCGCTCTTTACAGGTTTTTGTGTAAGTGCTGATAGGACTGATGTTGCAATTGTAATTCCTGCTGATGGGCCATCTTTTGGCACTGCGCCTTCTGGCACGTGAATGTGAATGTCTTTTTGTGTCCTAAAGCTTGGGTCGATTCCAAATTCTTTTGCATTTGATGCAATGTATGAAATAGCAGCGCTTGCTGATTCTTTCATCACATCGCCAAGTGAACCTGTAAGTTTTAGATTTCCCTTGCCATCCATTACAGTCGTCTCGATGTTTAGAGTTGTTCCTCCAACTTCTGTCCATGCAAGTCCGTTTACTGAACCAATTTGATCTTTTTTCTCTCTCTGATCGATTAAATACTTCTTCTCGCCCAAGTATTTTTCAATATTTCGCGTACTTATAGAAATTTTGTCTGCATCATTTTCAATTATTTCAAGGGCAGCTTTTCTTGCGATTTTTGAAATTTCTTTTTCAAGTCCTCTTACGCCAGACTCCCTTGTGTAATAGTCGATTATGTCCATAATTGCGCGATCAGAAATGCTCACGTTTTTGCCTTCAAGTCCATTTTCTTTTATCTGCTTTGGAAGGAGATATTTTTTGGCAATGTTAAACTTCTCGCTTGGAGTGTAGCCGCCAACTTCTATTATCTCCATTCTGTCAAGAAGTGGTCTTGGAATTGTAGCAGCTGTGTTTGCTGTTGCGATAAAAAATACATTGGAAAGGTCAAATGGAAGTTCAAGGTATCTATCTGTGAATGTGTTGTTTTGTTCTGGGTCCAAAACTTCCAAAAGTCCACTTGCTGGGTCTCCCTTAAAGTCATTTCCAACTTTATCTATCTCGTCGAATAAAAATACTGGGTCATTTTCTCCAGCTTTTTTAATTAAAGTTATAATTCTTCCAGGAAGTGCTCCAACATAAGTTCTTCTGTGACCACGAATTTCAGATTCGTCTGTCACTCCACCAAGGCTCATTCTGACAAATTCTTTTCCAAGGGATTTTGCAATTGACTGTGCTATAGAAGTCTTTCCGACTCCAGGAGGTCCAACTAAACATAGAATTGGTCCTTTTAAGTTATCTTTAGCAAGTTTTCTAACAGCGATAAATTCCAAAATTCTCTCTTTGACAGATTTTAACCCGTAGTGCTCCTTATTTAAAACTTTTCTTGCATAAGAGACGTCAACTTCTTTTTCAGACGATTCTTTCCAAGGAAGATCCAAAATCCAGTCGAGATAATTTATTAAAAGTGCATAGTCAGGCGACTGTGAATTTAGAGATTCTAATTTGTTCGCCTCTTTTAGAGCCTTTTCTCTAACTTCTTCTGGCAAGTCCTTCTCTTTAATTTTTTCAACATAGCTCTCTGCCATGCCAGCTTCGTCCTGTGCATCTCCAAGTTCTTTTCTGATTACTTTTAATTGTTCTTTTAAATAGTATTCTTTTTGAACTTTGTCGAGCTTTTGTTTTACTTCGTCGTCAATTTCCTTTTCTATGGACATGACTTCGATTTCTCTTTTCATTATCTCGTGAAAGACAACGACTCTGTCGTACACGTCGACAGTTGACAAAATTTTTTGATGATCTTCAAGTTTTAAATTTAAATATCCAACGACTGTGTCGATAAATCTTGACGGATCGTCTGTGTCCATTAAGTTTGTCAAAAGTCCAGGAAGAAGTTTGTCATCAAGTGTTGCGTATTTTTCTATATCTGAAACTGCAAGCCTTAGAGCTGCCTCAAGGTTTTCACTTTCGTTATACTTTGCTGTATCTTCTTCATAAGGTGAGATTTCTGCATTTATAAAACTCTCTCCCATTTCTAGGTTTTTAATCTCTGCCCTCGTCTCGCCTTCAACTAGAACTCTAACAACTCCACCTGGAAGTTTTAAAATTTGTTTTATTGAGGCAATTGTCCCAACTTCGTATAGATCGTCTTCTTCGGGACTTTCTACGGCGAAGTCTATCTGTGCCACCAAAAATATTTTTGAATCTGCCATCTCGGCTTCTTCAATTGCATTAATTGATATATCTCTACCACAGTCGAAATGTGTGACCATATGTGGAAACACGACCATATTTCGAAGTGGTATGAGAGGCAATTTAATTTTTTCCATTAAAACACACCTTTTAAAAAGGCCGTGGATAACCACGGCACTTTATTTTTTAATTAGTTTTGCAGGTGATTTACCTTCAACTGCATCTTTTGTTATTTGAACTGCCTTGACATCGTCTCTAGATGGAATTTCAAACATTATATCCATAATTGTACTTTCGATTACGCCTCTTAGTCCCCTTGCACCAGCTTTCTTTTCAATAGCTTTACGAGCAATGGCTTCTAGTGCATCGTCATCGAAAATTAATTCTACATCGTCAAGTTTTAAAAGCTCCTTGTACTGTTTTACAAGGGCGTTCTTTGGTTTAGTTAAAATTTCAACTAAAGCCTCTTCGTCAAGTTCTTCAAGTGTAATTGTTACAGGAAGACGTCCAATAAGTTCTGGAATAAGTCCAAACTTCAATAAGTCCTCTGTCTCAACTTTTCTCAAAATATTTTCGCGTTCTTTTTCTTTATCATAAAGCTTAGAACCAAAACCCATTGTTGATTTTGAAATTCTATTTTCTATAATCTTGTCAATGCCGTCGAAGGCACCGCCAACGATAAATAAAATATTTGAAGTGTCAACTTGAATAAGTTCTTGGCTTGGGTGTTTTCTTCCACCTTGAGGCGGAACATTGGCAACAGTTCCCTCGATTATTTTTAGAAGTGCTTGTTGAACACCTTCGCCACTTACATCTCTAGTTATAGACACATTCTCTGACTTTCTTGCAATCTTATCGATTTCGTCGATATAAATAATTCCCTTTTCTGCCCTTTCAATATCATAATCAGCATTTTGAATTAGCTTTAAAATAATATTTTCAACATCTTCGCCAACATATCCTGCCTCTGTAAGAGTTGTTGCATCTGCTATTGCGAAGGGAACATTTAAAAGTCTTGCCAAAGTTTGTGCCAACAGAGTTTTTCCTGAGCCAGTTGGCCCAATCATTAATATATTTGATTTTTGAAGTTCAATATCTGAGTCAGTTTTTTTAGATGAAGTTATTCTCTTATAGTGATTGTAAACAGCAACAGAAAGAGCTTTTTTAGCTTCTTCCTGTTTAATCACATAAGAATCTAAAATCTCTTTTATCTGTGCCGGCTTTTTTAGAGAAAATCCTTCATTAATTTCATCATCTTTATCTATCTCTTCATTTAAAATACTGTTGCAAAGCTCGATACACTCGTTACAAATATTTACATTTGGCCCTGCAATAAGTCTTTTAACTTGATTTTGAGTCCTGCCACAGAATGAACATCTTAGTACTTCATCTGTACCGGCCATAATTCACCTCTAAATCAATCTCTACTCTTTATTACCTTGTCTATTAATCCATATTCCACAGCTTCATCAGCACTTAGCCAATAGTCTCTATCTGTATCTTTTTCGATTTTTTCAAGAGGCTGTCCAGTGTTGTCTGCAAGAATTTGGTTTAATTTGTGTCTGATTTTTAAAATCTTTTCTGCGTTTATTTGAATGTCGCTTGCTTGTCCTTGTGCTCCACCTGATGGTTGATGAATCATGATATCTGCATTTGGAAGTGCGAATCTCTTGCCCTTTGTACCTGATGCAAGTAAAAATGCTCCCATTGATGCTGCCATACCTATACAAATTGTAGAAACATCTGGCTTAATATAGTTTATTGTGTCATAAATTGCAAAACCAGCACTCACAGATCCACCTGGTGAATTTATATAAAGTTGAATGTCTTTATTCGGATCAACAGATTCTAGGAATAATAATTGAGCTACAATTAAATCAGCCATTACATCATTTACCTCACCACTTGCAAAGATAATTCTATCCTTTAAAAGTCTTGAGTAAATATCGTAGGATCTTTCCCCTCTATTAGTTTGTTCTACTACCATAGGCACTAATGCCATGAAATCACGTCCTTATCTAATAATTATTTTTCTTCTTTTTCTTCTTCAGTTTCTTCTACTTCTTTTGGTTCAACAAAAACAGCATTATCAACTACGAAGTCTACAGCTTTTCTCTTTTCAAGGTCAGATTTAACTACTTCCTTGTTTTCGTTAAGCATGTATTCTTTCATTCTTTCTTGGTGCTCTTCGTCGTCTTTGAAGTATTCTTTAACTACGCTATCTACTTCTTCTTCGATTTCTTCATCAGTTACTTCTAGACCTTCTTGTTTAACAACAGCTTCAAGAGCTAGGTCGTTTTTAACAGTTTTTTCTGCACCTGGTCTTGCACTTTCTCTAAATTCTTCAATGCTTGAACCTATCATCTTTACATAATCTTCTAGAGAAATTCCTTGTGCTCTAAGTGTTTGGTCATAGTTAGCAAGTGACTGATCCATTTGGTTTCTTACCATTCCTTCTGGAATTTCAACATCAACCATGTCGCCAAGAGCTTCGATTGCACGTCTTTGTTTTTCCATTAGAGAAGTAGTTTCAAACTCTTCTTCTTTCTTTTCTCTTAAATCTTTTTTAAATTCTTCTACTGTATCAAATTCAGAAATATCTTTTACAAATTCATCATCAAACTCTGGAAGCTCTTCATAAGAGATGCTGTTAAGTTTAATTTCGAATTTTGCAGTCTTGCCTGCAAGATCTTTTTGGTGATAATCTTCTGGGAAGTCTACATTGATGTCAAATTCTTCGCCGATTTCGTGACCAATAATTTGTTCTTCAAATCCTGGAATAAATGTGTCAGATCCGATTTCTAGATCTTGACCTTCTGCAGTTCCACCATCGAAGTATTCTCCATCAATTGATCCTTTAAAGTCGATATTTACTCTGTCGCCGTCTTTAACTGCTCTATCATCAACATTTATAATTCTTGCATTCATTCTTCTTTGGTTTTCGATTTCTGAGTCGATTACTTCGTCAGTAACTGTTAGTGTAGGGTCTTCAATTTCAATTCCCTTGTATCCAGAAATTTCAACTTCAGGTTTAACATCTACATCAACATTTACTACTAATTCATCTTTACCCATTGTGTCTTCATCAATATCCATATTTGGTTGATCAACTACATCTAGTTTTAGTTCATCAATTGCATTTTGATATGCTTCAGGTAAAAGTTCGTTAATAGCATCTTCAAAGAAAACATCTTTACCATACATGTTTTCAATCATCTTCTTAGGAACATGTCCTTTTCTGAAACCTGGAATTTCAAAATATTTTTTGTTTTTCTTATAAACTTCAGTTTCAGCTTTCTTTATATCTTCACTTTTTAAAACAATGTCAAAAAAGACTTTGTTGTTTTCTTTCTTTTTAATTTCAACCATTTGTATCCTCCTAGCACTTGGCATATTTTAACATTTTTCTATTATAACACAAGTATTTTTAAAAATATATTAAATCTCTCTATCCTTTAGTATTTTAGATAAAATCTCCATCTCTTCATCAGTAAGTGTAACGCCCTTTGACATTTTTTCGTGAGATGGGTCCCACTCTCTTATGTCATATTTAGCAGGTCTGTCGTTAAAGCTAACCTTGTTAATCTCTTTAGTCCAGCCTTTTGCACTTTCTGATAAAACTCCCAAATGTTCAACTATCTCAAATTTAAAATCAGCCATAATTCTCCTTATTTATTTTTAACTTCCGCAAGTATCTTTGTAATTGCCTCTCCAGCAGTTATTTCAGAATTTTCCATTTCTTTTCTTGTTGAATATTCTACAATGTTGTCTTTTGATTTCTTGCCGCAAGTTACCCTTAGCGGAATTCCTATTAAGTCTCTGTCTTTAAACTTAACCCCAGCTCTGTCGCGTCTATCGTCAAGAAGAACTTCAACGCCCTTCTTCTTTAAGTCTTTGTAAATACGCTCGCCAAGTTCAACTTGAGCCTCATCCTTTACATTTACAATTGTTATGATTGCCTCATATGGTGCAACAGCTAGTGGCCAAATTATTCCGTTGTCGTCGTGATTTTGTTCTATTATTGCTGTAACAGATCTTGTAATTCCTACACCGTAAGATCCCATTACAAAGTATTGTTCTTTTCCATTTTCATCAAGGAATGTTGCGTTTAATGCCTTGCTGTACTTAGTTCCAAGTTTAAATATATTTCCTACTTCAATTCCTCTTGCAAATTCGTAGTTTTCATCTGAATCTGGAACTTTGTCTCCCTCTTCAACAAGAAGAAGATCATCAACTACTTCTCCATCAAAGTCTCTCTTGTAATTTGCGTTTATGAAGTGATATTCTTCTTCGTTTGCGCCGATTACAAGATTATTCATAAGAGTTAGTGATTTATCTATTAAAATTCGTACGTCAATATCTTTTGGTCCAGTGTATCCCACGCTGGATCCAATTTTTACAATCTCTTCATCTTCCATCATTCTAATTTCGTGTTCTGGCACTGCGATGTGAGAGATTAGTTTTGCCATATTAAGCTCTCTATCTCCTGGAATAAATACAAGAAGCGGCTCATCTTCTACCATTAAGTTAACTGCCTTTGCACATCTCTTCTTGTCTACTTTTAAGAATTCAGATACTTCTTCAATAGTTTTTGCACCCGGTGTGTGAACTTTTGAAATTTCTTTTTCTTCTTCTTTTTCTGGAAGCACATATTGAACGGGAGCTTTTTCTTCAGTTGCTCCAAATTTTCCAGAAGGTGAGTAAACTATTACTCCTTCTCCAGTTTCAGAAAGAGCTACAAACTCGTGACTTTCGTGACCGCCCATTGCTCCGTTGTCACCTTCAACGATTTTGTAATCAAGGTGAAGTCTATCGAAGATATTTTCGTATGCTCTATACATATTCATGTAGGCGATGTCTAAGTTTTCTTCATTTGTGTCGAAAGTGTAGGCATCTTTCATAGAAAATTCACGAGCTCTATTGATACCAAATCTCGGTCTTTTTTCGTCTCTGTACTTTGTTTGAATTTGATAAAGATTTAGAGGAAGGTCTTTGTAACTTTTTACTTCATCTCTAATTAGAGTTGTGAAATACTCTTCTGCAGTTGGTCCAAGACAAAATTCTCTGTCATTTCTGTCTTTTAATTTAAACATCTCTGGTCCAAACTTGTCCCATCTTCCTGACTCACGCCAGATTTCTGCAGGTTGAATTGCAGACATTAAAATCTCCATTGCTCCTGCATTATCCATCTCTTCTCTTACAATATTTTCTATTTTTCTTATTGTTCTATAACCAAGGGGCAAGTATGTATAGATTCCACTTGCCGTCTTTCTTATCATGCCAGCTCTTAAGAGAAATTTGTGAGATGCTATTTCTGCATCTTGTGGATCTTCTCTAAGTGTTGGCATATATAATTTTGATAATCTCATAAAACCTCCATATTCCATAAGGAATAAAGTTACGTATTTTTTTACAAGTAGTTGAAACTGT
>NZ_JBMNPQ010000057.1:0-9299 GCF_050943655.1 Peptoniphilus sp.
TAATAAATTGGAAATGTTGGCATTAGATAGCTTATCATTAAATGATTTATACAGTAGAAATAAGCTTTTTAATTACGAATTTAAAAATGTTGATGTATTATCTTTTAAAAGGCATGTTTTTAGAGAATTAAGATCTGATAAGACTGTAAAGAGATTTATTAAATCAACTCTAAGAGATATGTATAAAAATGTATTAAGTGATAAGGTCAACGACCTAAACTCTCACCTAGATTTACAACTTGTTTTTGACAATGAGAACGACAATGTTGAGATTAAGGAAGTTGATGCATATTTAACTGACGAAGAGCTATATTTTATGAATAAGAAAATTTATAAATTTCTTTATGCTGACTGCTTTAGAATATTTAGGAATGGGTTTTGGGACGGAATTAACGATAAAGTAATTAAGAGATATAAATAAAAGGATAGTTTAACTATCCTTTTTAAAGTGGTGAAGATTTATGGTAATTATGGGAATTGATCCTGGAATTGCAATTGTTGGATATGGAATTGTAGAGCTTAAGGGAAATTCTTACAAGGTTTTGGATTATGGTGCTATAACTACAGAGGCAGGAGTGCCTACGCCAGATAGATTAAATAAAATTTACGAAGAAATGGACGAATTAATTAAAAAATATAAGCCCGTTGACATTGCTTTTGAGGAGCTTTTTTTTAACAAAAATGTCAAGACTGCAATTACAGTTGCCCAGGCTCGCGGTGTAGAAGTGCTTTGTGCCAGGAGAAATCACTTAAATATATTTGAATACACGCCACTTCAAATTAAACAGGCTCTTGTTGGTTATGGAAGAGCTACAAAGAATCAGGTTCAAGAAATGGTAAAATTAATTTTAAATTTAAAAGAAGTTCCTAGGCCTGATGATGTTGCTGATGCACTTGCAGTTGCAATAACACATGGGAGTTCCATTAAATTTAAAGAAAGTTTTAGGATGATATAATGCTAGAATTTATAAAAGGTAAAATCGAGTCAATTGAAAGTGAATACATAGTTTTAGAGACAGCAAACATAGGCTATATGATTTATATGGCAAATAGAGAGCTTCTTAGTCTTACTACTAATTCAGAAGTTTTAATTTATACGAGGCTAATCGTTAGAGAAGATGCGCTTACAATTTTTGGATTTGCACAAAAAAGTACAAGAGATATTTTTGATCTACTAACTACGGTTACAGGAATTGGTCCAAAACTTGCCATGGGAATTTTAAATGATACGGATATTTCTTATATTCTTTCTGCAATAGTAAATGAAGATGTTAAGTCTCTTACTGAGATACCGGGAATAGGCAAAAAGACTGCGCAAAGGCTAATTTTGGAACTAAAGGATAAAGTAGAAAAATTACACTTTGACTTTGAACCAATGGAAGAAATTTTATCAAGCATAAGTCCAAATAAAACTTCTGCTCTTGAGGCGCTCATTTCATTAGGATATAATGAGTATGAGGCAAAAAATGCCTTGGAAAATGTAGATGATAAATTAGAAATTTCTCAAATGATTAGAGAAGCTTTAAAATTAATGAGTTGAAATTATGAATGAAAATAGGTTAGTTGAACCGGATTTTTCTGAAGAAGATAGAAAAGAAAATAGTCTTCGTCCTAAGTGGTTGGATGACTATATAGGGCAAGAAAAAGCCGTCAAAAAATTAAAAATTTTTATAGAGGCAGCAAAAAATAGATCAGAGCCTCTCGATCACACACTTTTAAGTGGGCCACCAGGACTAGGAAAGACCACACTTGCTGGAATTATTGCAAATGAAATGGGAGTTAATTTAAAAGTAACATCAGGCCCTGCAATCGAAAAGCAAGGTGACCTTGCAAGTATTTTGACAAACTTGAATGAAGATGATGTGCTCTTTATTGACGAGATTCACAGATTAAATACATCTGTTGAAGAGATACTCTATCCGGCAATGGAAGATCACGCCCTTGATATAGTTATTGGAAAGGGACCATCTGCAAGATCCATTAGGCTTGACCTTGCTCCATTTACATTAATTGGTGCAACAACAAGAATTGGTATGCTTACATCTCCTCTTAGGGATAGGTTTGGAGTTTTATTAAATTTAGATCTATACGATGTCGACTCACTTGTTGATATTATTATAAGGTCTGCTGGAATTTTGGATATTCCAATCGAAAGAGAGGGAGCTGTAGAGATTGCAAAAAGATCTAGAGGAACGCCAAGAATTGCAAATAGACTTCTAAAAAGAGTAAGAGACTATGCCGAAGTAAAAGAAAGAGGAGTTATTACTAAGAAGGTCGCAATGAAAGGTCTTGATCTACTAGAAATAGATAAATACGGACTTGATAGCATTGATAGAAAAATTATCCTCACTATGATTGATAAATTTTCTGGAAGGCCCGTTGGAATAGATGCTATTTCTGCTTCTATTGGGGAGGATAGGACTACAGTCGAAGATGTTTATGAACCTTATTTGTTACAAATAGGTTTTATTTTGAGAACGCCTAGAGGAAGAATTGCTACTAAGAGAGCTTATGACCATTTTGGAATTAAGTACGAAGGAGACTAATATGAAAAAATTATTTGTTATTGCAGCATTTTTACTGACGTTAACCATGAGTGTTTTCGCAGAAGGAAATTATGAAAGAATCGACATAAAAGTAGGGCAAAGCTTAAATAGTGGAAATAAACTTGAATTAGAATCTAAGGACAATTTAGAAATATATACAAGTGATTTCCAACCACTTCAAAAAACTGGCAACAAAAAAATAAAAGTTGAATTTAAAAACAACGAAATAAACCTTTATGGCAATAATTATGCTATGAAGAAGTTTCCTAAAGACGGAACTTTTGTAATTTATTCGAAGTCTCCTATAAAGGTATCTTCAGTAAAGAGAAGCTACAGAGGAGCAATAAGCTTTAGAGTAAACGACAATAAACTTGATATTATTAACAATATTGATATGGATAATTACTTAAGAGGAGTACTTCCAAAAGAAATGTCTCCTAGCTTTCCGAAAGAATCTCTAAAGGCACAAGCACTTTGCTCAAGATCCTTTGCAATAAATAATTATAATAAATATAGCAAAAAGGGCTACAACCTTGATGATACTACTAATTCACAAGTTTATAGAGGCGTAGAAGTTGAAGATAAGAGAACAGATAAGGCAATCGAAGAGACAAAAGGTGAAATTGTAACTTTTAATGGAAAAGTTGCAGAGACAATTTTTGGCGCATCTTCAGGTGGATATACTGCATCTGCAAAAGATGTGTGGGGATCAGATATACCTTATCTAGTTTCAGTTGAAGATAATTTTTCAACATACAATTGGGAATACACACTTACTCCACAAAACTTTTCTAAACTTGGAGTAAAAGATGTAAACAATATTGTCATCACATCAAAAGATAGTTCTAATAGAGTAAAAGAAGTAAAAGTATTATCAAATAGTGGCGAAAAAGTGTTAACTGGGAACAAATTTAGATCCTTAGTGGGAAATACTTCAGTAAAATCTACTTTATTTGATATTGAAAAAAGTGGAGAAAACATCCTTATTAAAGGAAGAGGCTATGGACATGGCGTCGGCATGAGTCAATACGGCGCAGTTGAAATGGCAAAACAAGGAAAAGTTTATAAGGATATTATAGGTTTTTATTTCCCAGGAACAGTTATAGAAAAAAATTAATAGTTTAAAATTAAAAATTAGATAGAAGGAAATATGAAGACAAAAGATTTTTATTACGATTTACCAGAAGAATTAATAGCTCAACACCCAATGGAAGAAAGAGACCATTCAAGATTACTTGTAATGGATAAGGTAACGGGAGAGTTAGAGCACAGACATTTTTACGATATAATAAATTATTTAAATCCGGGAGATGTTCTTGTATTAAATGATACAAAAGTACTTCCTGCAAGATTATATGGACATAGAGTTGGTAAAGAAGAAAAAATAGAATTTCTCCTTTTAAATCATGAAAAAGATGTTTGGGAATGTTTATCTAAACCAGGTAAAAAAGCAAAACTTGGAACAGAAATTGAGTTTAGCGACAAGCTTAAGGCAAAAGTTGTAGATATTTCGGAAGATGGTTCTAGATTTTTAAAATTTGAATATGAAGGAATATTTGAAGAAATTCTAGATGAACTTGGAGAAATGCCTCTTCCTCCATATATTACTGAAAAGCTTGAAGATAAGGACAGATACCAAACTGTTTATGCAAGAGAAGAAGGATCAGCTGCAGCTCCTACTGCAGGGCTTCATTTTACAAAGGAACTTCTAAAAGAAATTGAAGATAAAGGTATTAAAATTTGTTATATAACTCTTCATGTTGGGCTTGGAACTTTTAGACCTGTAAAAGTTGAAAATATTGATGATCACAACATGCACTCAGAGTTTTATATTTTAAAAGAAGATGTGGCAAACACAATAAATGAAGCGAAAAAAAACGGCAACAAAATAATTGCAGTTGGAACAACTAGTGTTAGGACTTTAGAATCTGTTGCAGATGAAGACGGAATGTTAAGAGCAAAGAGTGGATTTACAAATATATTCATTTACCCACCGTATAAATTTAAATGCGTGGACTCTCTTATTACTAATTTTCATCTACCAGAATCTACTCTTGTAATGTTAGTTTCTGCTTTTTCAACTAGAGAGAATATTTTAAACGCTTACAATGAAGCTGTAAAAGAGAGATATAGATTTTTCAGCTTTGGAGATGCGATGTTTATAAGGTAGGTATAGATGTTTGAATTTAAATTACTAAAAGAGTCTTCTGATTCAAAGGCAAGACTTGGAAAAATAATTACAAATCACGGAGAGATTGAAACTCCAATTTTTATGCCCGTTGGAACACGTGCCACAGTTAAAACTATGACTCCAGAAGAATTAAAAGATATTGGAGCACAAATTATTTTGTCAAACACATATCATCTATTTTTAAGACCTGGTACTGACATTATAAAAAAAGCAGGTGGACTCCACAAATTCATGAATTGGGACAGACCAATTCTTACTGACTCTGGAGGTTTTCAAGTATTCAGTTTATCTGATAATAGAAAGATTACAGAGGAAGGTGTTGAATTTAGATCACATATTGACGGGAGCAAACAGTTTATTTCTCCAGAAAAGTCAATTGAAATTCAAAATATTTTAGGTTCAGACATTATAATGGCTTTTGATGAATGTGCACCCTATCCTGCAAGTCATGAATACATCGAAGACTCCATGAAGAGAACATTAAGGTGGGCCAAGAGATGTAAAGAACATCACAAAAATGTAGATAATCAAACACTTTTTGGAATAATACAAGGCGGAATGTATAAGGACATGAGAGAGATTTCTGCAAAAGAAATGGTCGACATGGACTTTAAAGGTTATTCAATTGGAGGACTTTCTGTTGGAGAGCCAATTGACATGATGAATGAAATTCTAGATTTCACGACAGACTTCATGCCAAAGGATAAGCCGAGGTATTTAATGGGTGTGGGTTCACCTGATTATTTATTTGAAGCAGTTGAACGTGGCGTTGACATGGCCGATTGTGTACTTCCAACAAGAGTTGCAAGAAACGGCACAGTTATTACACATAACGGCAGAATGCCGATTAAAAATGCAGTATACAAAGAAGATTTTTCGCCTATTGATCCAGAGTGTGACTGTTACACTTGTAGAAATTATTCAAGGGCATACATCAGACACTTATTTAATGTGGATGAAATTTTGGGAATGAGACTTGCTACTATACACAATTTATATTTCTTGTTAAATATGATGGAAAACATTAGAGAGTCTATTAGAGGAGATTATTTCTTAGAGTATAAGAGAGATTTTTATAAAAAATATGGATATAAATAATATTCTTGTGAACTTTAACATTTATCTGTATAATATAAATATGAAAGGGGTTTTTGAATGAATCAAGCAGTGCTGTATCAATTTTTACCATTGATATTAATGTTTGTAATTTTTTATTTCTTTTTAATTAGACCACAAAAGAAAAAGGAAAACGAAATTAAAGACATGCGCGAAAACTTAAAAGTTGGCGACAAAATCATGACAATCGGTGGTATAATTGGAAAAATTGTACTTATTAAAGAAGATTATGTTGTAATCGAAAGCTCTAGCGACAATTCTAAACTTGACATAATGAAGTGGGGAATTAGCGGAACTTTTAACAATAAAACTGAATTAAAAGAAGAGAATTAATGGGGGATATTATGAAATTCGTAAAAACATTAACTAAGAAAAACTTAAAGAAAACTTACGATAAAGGTGGATGTGGAGAATGTCAAACATCTTGCCAATCAGCTTGCAAAACTAGCTGTACTGTTGGAAATCAAAAATGCGAAAATAACGAACAATAAAAGGCTTGAGTACAGGCCTTTTATTTTTATTAGAAATGGTGAAGAAAATGGATAGAATTCATAAATTTTATTTAAATGATAAATATATAGTGCTTGACATTGCAAGTGGTTCAGTCCACGTTGTAGATGAAATTGTATATAAATTATTAGATGATTACTTAAATTTAGATAAATCTGATATAGTAGAAAAATATTCTAAAGAATTTGATAGAGAAAAAGTTCAAGACGCTTACAAAGAGATAGATTATTTAGTAAATGAAGGCTTACTCTTCTCAGAAGATGAACACTTTAAACTTCCACACTACAATCCACAAAATATTGTAAAGGCAATGTGTCTTCATGTGGCGCATGACTGCAACTTAAGATGCAAATATTGCTTCGCATCACAAGGAGATTTTAAAGGCGACAGATCTCTAATGGATTATGAAACTGGAAAAAAAGCATTAGACTTCCTTTTAAAAAATTCTGGCAACAGAAGAAATCTCGAAGTTGACTTCTTTGGTGGCGAGCCACTAATGAACTTTGATTTAGTTAAAAAATTAGTTAAATACGGCAGAGAAGAAGAGAAAAAATACGACAAACATTTCAGATTTACAATTACAACTAATGGAATGCTTCTAAATGATGAAATCGAAGACTTTATTAACGAGAACATGGACAATGTTGTACTTTCAATCGACGGTAGAAAATCTATAAATGATGAAATGCGTCCAACAATTAATGACAAGGGATCTTACGATGTAATAGTTCCAAAGTTTAAAGAACTTATTTCTAAAAGGGGAGACAAGGATTACTTTATTAGAGGAACTTTCACCAATGAAAATCTTGATTTTTCTGAAGATTTAAAAGATTTCTACGACAATGGATTCAAAAAGACTTCAATTGAGCCAGTTGTTACAGATGAAAAAGAACCTTATGCAATTCGTGAAGAACATCTTGAAAAAATCCTAGACGAATATGAAAAGATGAGTAAGGACTATATCGAAATTAGAAAAAAAGACAAGGACTTTTCTTTCTTCCACTTCATTATAGATTTATCACAAGGACCTTGCATCGTTAAGAGAACAGTGGGTTGCGGAGCAGGTTCAGAATATGTGGCTGTTACACCTCAAGGAGAAATTTATCCTTGCCACCAATTCGTTGGCGAAAAAGAATTTTTACTTGGCGATGTAGATAGAGGAATTGTAAACACAGATCTTAGAGATACATTTAAAAATTCCAATGTTTACACAAATGAAGACTGTCCAACTTGCTGGGCAAGATATTATTGTTCAGGTGGATGTCATGCAAATGCATACTACAGCAACAACGATCTTTCAAAACCTTATAAGGTTGGTTGCGAAATGGAAAAGAAAAGAATTGAGTGCGCAATTTCTGTTTTAGCTAATGAAGAATAATTGAAAAAATAATAATTAAATAAATTTACTAATAATATCTGTTGAGGAAAACTCCTTTACAGATATTTTTTTTCTTTAAAATTTTAGATTTAGATAAAACGTTTTAAAAAGATATATTTGGGAATAAGAACAGTAATAGGCTATACCGATTTAAATTTTTACACTGTATAGCAATATTTTATTTTAATTTATGGGAGGTTATTATGAAAAAGTTTTTGGCGTTAGTTTTATCTTTAGTGCTATTTGTTGCATTGCCAGTTAGTGCTGCTAGTTCAAATGACGTTAAGATTTGGATTGATGGAGAGTTTGTTAATTCAGATGTCCCAGCTTATATTGATAAGGACAGGACAATGGTTCCTATTAGACTTATCTCAGAACATTTAGGCAAAGAAGTTAGTTGGGATGATGCTACAAGAACAATTGAGATTAAAGAAAATTCTGGTGACAAATTAAAGAGCATTGTAATGAAAGTCAGTGATGAAAAAGTTACTGTAAAAGAAAATAATATGGACGAGAAAGTTATAAATCTTGATCATGCACCAGAGATTAAAAATGATCGTACTTTTGTTCCACTAAGAAATGTGGCAGAACTTTTTGACAAAAAAGTTTCTTGGGATGCAAAAAATAGAGTTGCCGTTGTTGGAGAAGGATATGAAAAGAAAAGTAATGGAAAATTAAGCACAAAAGAAATTCTTCCATATCTTTATAACGAAGACATGGCAAAGAAAAGTTTAGACGAACAGTTAAAGTATGAAAAAACTATGGGTGAGGAGTTGTCTAAAGAATTTCCAGGACACACTAATAAAGATGTAGAAGTTGCTATAAGCTGGTTATCTTACCACAAAGCAGGTTACTTTACAGAATTTAACAAAGACAATGCAAACAAAAAAGCGATAGATTTATTATTGGGAGACAAGTTAAATTATGGATTTACAAATAAAGGTTCCGTTTTAGGTGTAAGAACTACAGATAAAGATTTAACATATCCAAGACGATTTACAGGAGTATCTAATGAAGATTTTATGCCTACTATGCTCTATTTTGATTATTATCCAAATTATGATGGAACAATAAGCACTTTTCTATTCCCGTTACATGACCATTTTACAACTAGAGATGAGACTGTCAATACTTATAAAAAAATCTTTGATAACCCAAGGAATGTGCAATTAGGAGATTTTACAAGAGAAGAGATTCAACTTATATTAGAGCAAGTTCAACCAATTAAATACCTTGATGATTATGATAGTATTGAATAGTAAAATTAAATTTATAATTTATTATTTATAAACTGAATTTGATAAGAAAATTTAAGAGCCTTCGGGCTCTTTTTAAATTAGTAACAAAGATAGGTTTTACCTTATTTGCGTTATTTGATATAATTAAAGTTAAGATTTAAAAAAATGGTGATATTGTGGAGAAATGGTTTATAAAAAATAAAAAAGATCCTGGAATAGATTATTCTAAATTTGGTTTAAATAAAATATTATATAAAATTTTGCTCAACAGGGACATTACAACTGAAGAGGAAATAATGTCTTATCTAAACCCCAAATTA
>NZ_JBMNPQ010000058.1:0-9080 GCF_050943655.1 Peptoniphilus sp.
GTAAAATTTAGTTGCGTTTTTGATTGGTATGATGCTACTAAATTGTATTTTAAAATTTATTATATAGATTAGTTTAGATATATGCTTATCTGTATAATATAAAAATTTAATAAAGGAGAGAGATATGAAAAAGAAAATAAGTTTAATTTTATTTATATTAATGTTACTTAGCATAATTTTACCAGGGCTTAGAACTTTCGCAAATGAAGAGCCAACTGGTAAAGATGTAGCTGATAAGATTACAGTTACAAATTTAAATTTAGAAAACAATACAGAAGGAAACACAATAGATCCTAATAAATCAGGTGGACTTCATATGTCTTTTGATTTTGATGTGGAAGATAACTCAGTAAAAGAAGGAGATTATTTTGAAATTAAGCTTTCAGATAATATGAATTTTTTTGGTGATTCAACAGCTTCCCCTGTTCCAAATTTTTACAATAGCGCAAAGGCATTGATTGCAACTGGAGAATATGATGAAGAAAATCATAAATTAATTTACACATTTACTGATTATGTAGAAAATAGTAGAAATGTAAAAGGAAAAGGCGAATTCACTTTTTGGGTAGACCGTTATAAAGTAACAGATAATGGAGATCAAACGTTTAAAGTAAATGTTTCTGACCAGGAAGCTTCAACTATGTTAAATGTAAATTTTACTACATCAACAAAACTTGTTGATTCATTTATTACAAAATCAGATCCATTTGGTGATGATTTTACACAAATAGTTTATGTAAATCCAAAACATCACAACTTAGAAGGAACTAAGCTATCAATACGAGCCGATTCATGGGAGAGCAAAAATGACTCTACAGCAACTATTAACTCTAAAAATACAACTTTTGAAATATATAAAGTGCCAAATGATAATACCACACCAGGATTTCCTAAAAGTTTTGGTGTAGATAAGACTAAGTATGAGTCTATCAAAGTAGAACCTAAATTTGGTACTGCAGATGATAAAGTCGAATATGTAGATTTTGATTTTAGTATTTTCTCAGATAATAATACTAGTGACGGTACAGGTTATATAATAGTAATGAATAGTAAAAAATCTGAAGAGACAGGTACTTTAAAAGTTAGTGCATTTGTAGAAACTACTAATGAATCGAAATTTTTTTGGGATAATGAAAATATTATAGAATCTGCTGATACAAGTATAGAAGGAGAAAATGTATATCAACTTGGTGATTTTGTCTGGGAAGATTCAAATAAGAATGGTATTCAAGATAAGGGCGAACTGGGAGTTGAAAGTGTCAAAGTTACTTTGATCAAACCAGATGGAACAAGTGAAGAAAAAACTACTGATAAAAATGGATATTATATTTTTGACAAGCTTCCTAATGGGACTTATACAGTTAAATTTGAAACTCCAAACGGATATAAGTCAACAGATTCCAATAAGGGTGCTGACAAAAGATTTGATTCTAATGGAGTTGA
Organism: Peptoniphilus sp.; assembly: GCF_050943655.1. Classification (GTDB taxonomy): domain Bacteria; phylum Bacillota; class Clostridia; order Tissierellales; family Peptoniphilaceae; genus Peptoniphilus_A. The sequence goes on from NZ_JBMNPQ010000058.1 coordinate 1,444, forward strand.
ATCGACTGTCACTATTAATGGTTCAAATGATTACACTATAGATTACGGCATAGTAAAAGTAGATGGAAAAAATGGGACTTTTGTAGAAGAACATCATTATTTTATTGAATACAGAGATGCTAATGGAAAACCTGTAAATGCGCAAGGAGAACCTGTAGAAGAAGGTCAAAACATTATTGAACAAACTGACCTTGAAGTAATTAAAGAACCTACTAAAGGTACAAAAGACGAAAGTTTCAGTTCTAAATTAATAAATAAAGAGGGCTATAAGTATAATTCTAAAAAGTCAGAAACTTATTTTCAAGGAGGCACAACTATAGATGAAAATGGAAATGTATCTGGTAATTATGTGGATGAAAAAGAACAAAAAGTAGTTTATAATTACTATAAGAGTGTAAATCCAAAAGCTGAAAAAGGTAGTGTCTATGTAAAATATGTAACAGAAGACGGAAAAGTTCTTGAAGCTGAAAGTGTTGTTAAGAAAGATGCCCCAGCAGGAGAAGAATATACAACAGAAAAGAAGAGTTTCGATGGTTATGAATTTGTAAAGATGAAAGATGGCTCAGCGCCAGCAAATGGAAAAGTTGTTTCAGGAGAAGAACTACATGTAACTTATGTGTACAAAGAGGTTAACTCTAGCGACAACACATCTGGAGGAAGTTCAAACTCTGGTGGTTCTTCTAGACCAGATAGACCTTCTAGACCACACAGACCAAGTGGAGACAACAGTGTTATTATTCACTACGAACCAAGTAACAACAACACAAACACAAATGTTACTAAGCCAGAGGTAGATAATACTACTCCACAAGATAATACTAAGCCAAATGTTACAGATGATAATTCTAAGGCTAATGTGACAGAAGATAATAAGTCAAATGAAGTGACAACTAGTGACACAACAAAAGATGAGTCTCGTGATAGAGATGACGACAACGAAGCTGTTGGAAATATTGGTCCACACGACTACAATGGTCCAACTGGTGGATCAGATGGCGTTAAACATCTTCCAAAGACAGGAGACGGACTAAACACTTCAGCTTATGTAGGAATTCTTCTTGCAGCAGGTGCAGCTCTAACTGTAGCTGGACTTAAGGCAAGAAAAAAGGAAAATGAGGAATAAAGATTGAAGAAATCAGTTATTCTGATTAGTATAGGGATAGTGCTAATGGTTGGTGCATTAGCACTCCTTTTTTACAACAACAATAGAATTTCGGAGCAGAAGAAAGAGGCAATTGCTCTTGAAAGGGAGTTGCAAGAGGGCAAGAATCCAAATGCTAATCTTTATAAAGAGATTGATAAAAAAATTGAAGACAATAAATATGATAATAGGGCTGATATTATTGAAAAGGACACTGCCATTGGTGTCATAAGAATCGACGATATTGGCGTTGTGATACCTATTTATGACAATACAAATCCTAAATCTTTAATTCACGGCTCAGGAGTTGTCGATACGACAGATCTTCCTTCTTCTGCCAAAAACACAACTTGTGTCTTGGCTGGTCATAGAGGTGGAAAGAACGAACATCTTTCGTTTATTAATATCGATAGACTTAAAAATGGTTCTGTAATTAAGATTACGACGAGAGACCAAGTTTTATTTTATGAGGTCTACGGTCAAGAAGTGATTGAACCGACTGATTGGAGCAAGTTTACAAGGGAAGAGGACAAGACAAAGTTATTTTTGATGGCGTGTCATCCTTATCCCAAAAACGACAAGAGGCTCCTCGTTGAGTCTGAATTAAAGAAAGTTATAAATAAGTAGAAGTATAATTATCATTTTGAGGACTTTCGTTTTGAGAGTCCTCTTTTTTGTGAAAATTTTTAAAAAATATAGATTAATTTTTTACTATTCGTTGTATAATTATAGTATAAGTTTAATATACTGATTTGGTAATGTTACTTATAATTAATTTTGGGAGGAGTGTTTATTTTGACAAAAAAAGTTGTTTTATCAGGCAATGAAGCCATTGCCAGAGGCTTTTATGAAGCTGGTGGTGAAGTTTATACAGCCTATCCAGGTTCACCAACTGTTGAGATAATGGATAAAATGAAGGAGTATAAGGAAATTTATTCTGAATTTTCAACTAATGAAAAAGTAGCACTTGAGATTGGTATAGGTGCAACTTTTGGCGGAGTTCGAAGCATGGTAGGTATGAAGCATGTTGGTGTTAACATTTGCATGGACCCACTTATGACTTTCGTTCAATCTCCAATTGATGCTGGATTTTTGCTAGTAACAGGTGATGACCCTGGCATGGCAAGTTCACAAAATGAACAGGATAACAGAAATCCTCGGCAAGTTTGCCAACATGGGAATTTTTGATCCAAGTGATTCACAAGAGAGCAAGGACTTAGTTAAAGTTGCTCTTGATCTAAGTGAAGAGTACAACTGTCCGATGATGATGAGAATTACAAGTAGACTCTGCCACGGAAGATCTCTAGTAGAACTTGGCGAAAGAGAAGAGCACAAGGGTAAGGCATTTGAAGCTGATCCAACTAAGTACTGTATGCTCCCACCACACACTTTTAAACATCAATACGAAATGCAAGATAGAATTGCAAAACTCGGCGAGTGGGCAAACGATGCTAGTATAAATAAGTTTGAAGATTATGGTGGAGATACTTTAATTATAACTTCCGGCATTGCATACAATAACTTTAAAGAAGTGGCACCTGAAGTTTCTGTGTTAAAGCTTGGAATGGTATATCCTCTACCTATTGAAAAAATTAAAGAGCTTAATAAGAAATATAAAAATATAGTCGTAATTGAAGAAATGATGCCTTTTATTGAAAATGAATTAAAAATTCACGGAATTAAATGCGAAGGCAAAAAGTATTTTTCATTTACTGGCGAACTTATGTCAGAAGATATTGAAGATGGCTTAGTTAAGGCTGGTATTTTAACTGAAAAGAAAATTAAAGAAATAGTAGCTGATGACACAACTGCGAGGGGACCACTTTTCTGTGCTGGCTGTCCACACAGACCGATTTTTGATATTTTGAAGAAAGCGAAGGTAACTGTTGTTGGAGATATTGGTTGCTACACAATGGGTCTTTTATATCCTTGGGAAGTTTTAAATATGAATATTTCCATGGGTGCATCTGTTGGAATGATTAAGGGACTTAGATTTGCGCTAGATAAGTTAGAAGATGACAGACCACTTGTTGGAGTTATTGGTGATGGAACATTCTTCCACAGTGGACTTCCTGGATTTGCCGACCTTCGCTATCAATTAAAGGGCAACGAAAAGATTACAATGATTATCCTTGACAATGGTACGACTGCTATGACCGGTGGCCAACCGACAGCAAGTTCATATGAAAGAGACCATGTTGGTCAAGATATTTCTATTGATGATGTACTTAAAGATATGGGCTATACAGACATTGAAAGGATTGACCAATTTAAATATGAAGAGGCGAAAGAAAAAATTAATGATGCAATTAATAGAGAGGGAGTTTCTATTATAATTACTTCTAGACCTTGTGCTTTGAAGTTTAAGATTAAAGAGCCAAACTTCTATGTTGATCCAAAGGTTTGTATAGGTTGTAGAACTTGTATCAGAACAAATTGTCCTCCACTAAGAATGAAAAATTATAGAGGAATCGACAAGAAGAAATCTTCTATCGATCCAAAACAATGCGTAGGTTGTTCAGTTTGTGCCCAAGTTTGTCCAGTTGGCGCAATTAAAAGACGTAACAATATTGATAAATAATTTTTCTTTGAGGAGGTTATTATGAGTACTAATAATATATTTTTAGCTGGAGTTGGCGGACAAGGTTTGGTCCTTGCGACTAAAGTTATTGCCGATGCTGCAAATTATTCTGGTGTTGATGTTAAGACAAACGACGTTGTTGGTCTTTCACAAAGAGGCGGAAAAGTTTGGGGAAGTGTAAAGCTTGGCAAAAAAGTTTATTCTCCAAATATAAATCCTGGTGAAGGAGATTTGCTCCTTGCTTTTGAAAAACTAGAAGCTAAAAGGTTTAGACATTTGTTAAAACACAAAGACTCAGTCGTAATCATAAATGATTATGAAATGGCACCTTCGCTTGTGCAACAAGAGGCTGAGGAATACGATGAAGATGTAATAGATGAGATGAGGGAAATTGCAAGTGAAGTTGTAGTAGTAGATGCTACTAATGAATCTGCGAGAATGGGAAACCCTCAAGTTGCTAATATCCTGATGCTTGGTGTATGTGCAAGATTTTTGGATAGCATTTCTCACGATTCATGGGTTAAATCTATTAAGGGCAATGTACCTGAAAAATATTTAGATCTAAACTTAGAAGCTTTTGATAAAGCTTTAAATGATGAATTTTAAAAATTAAGGCATAAAAATAAGTCGAGTGGAGTGACACTCGACTTTAATTATTTTTCTTCTAATAGCATTTCGCCAATTTTATACACATCTCCAGCACCCATTGTCACAACAATGTCGCCGTCTTTTAGATTATTCTTTAAAAATTTAACTACATCTTCAAAGCTTTCCATGTAGTAGGCATTTTTGTTGTGCTTATTGATTGCAGTTTGAAGAGTTTTGGAATGTATGTCTCCATAATCTTTCTCACGCGCTGCATATATATCAGTAATTATAACTGTGTCAGATTCTACAAAAGAATTTGCGAAAGAATCAAGAAGCAGTTTTGTCCTTGTAAATGTGTGCGGTTGGAAAACTGTAATGAGGTTTCCCTTACAAATTTTTTTGAGGGCGTGGATTGTTGATTTTATTTCTGTAGGGTGGTGTGCGTAGTCGTCCATAACTATGCCGTCGTTATAAACTCCCTTGTACTCAAGTCTTCTCTCAACGCCTTTGTAATTTTTAAGTCCTTCGACAATCTTTTCTACAGGTATTCCATTTAAATAAGTTGCACATATCGCTGCAAGTGAATTTAAAATATTGTGGCGTCCCATAACAGAAAGCTCTATTGTTGCAAGTTTTTTGCCATCTAAATAAGCATCGTATGTTGGAACTCCAGCTTCATTAAAGCTTATATTTTTTGCCATTAAGTTGGCATCATTATTTATCCCAAATGTGAAAACTTTTGTGTTATCAATTGGGTAAAGTTCTTTAATATTTTCATCATCTGCATTTAAGATTGCATAATCATCTCGTCCAAGATTATCGATGTAGCCCTTAAAAGTTTTGATTATGTGCTCGTTGTTATCAAAGAAATCCAAGTGGTCTTCGTCGATGTTTAATACTATTGCCGTTGTAGGGAAATATTTTAAAATATTAGCTTTATATTCGCAGGCTTCTGTCAAGAAAAGTTTCTCGTCGCCGTACTTTATATTTCCATCAATGTCTTTAAGCTGGCCTCCAAGCATTATTGTTGGATTTATTTCTTCGTCTTTAATTATTTCAGCAATCATTGAAGTTGTAGTAGTCTTGCCGTGAGTACCTGAGACAGCTATTGATGAGTCAAAGTTTTTCATTATAGCGCCCAAAAAAGTTGCTCTATCTACTAAATCAACTTTATCTTTAATTGCCTGCATCAGTTCAACATTATCAAGGCTTATGGCATCTGTGTAAATTACAAGATCCATATTTTTAATGTTTTCTTTGTCGTGTTCAAAGTAAATAGTGGCTCCGTTTTTTATGAGTTTATCTGTATTGATTGAACTGTTTTTGTCGCTTCCAAAAACATTGTAGCCCTTATGTAGCATAAGCTCAGCTAGGGCAGACATTGAGATTCCACCGATTCCAATAAAAAATATATTTTTATACTTACTATTATCTATATCAATTTCAAACAATTTTAATCCTCCAAATATTTCTTTATTTATTATATCACAAAATTATTATTTTACATTTTGAACTTTTAAGCAAAATATAATTTGTCATTGTAAAATTTTTTTAAAATAGCAATCTAAATTTAAAAATATAGTAAAATATTTATATATGAAGCAGGAATATATTTTCAAATATAAAAAATATATTTATTTAAAAGAAGTTTTATGCTATAATATGGTAAAGAAAGAGAGGGTGACAATATATGAACATCACTGATATTAGACTTCGCAAATTGCCAACAGAGGGAAAACTAAAAGCTATAGTATCTGTTACTCTAAATGATGAAATCGTTATTCATGATATTAAAATCATTGAAGGAATTGATTCTTTGTTTTTAGCTATGCCAAGTAGAAAACTTGCAAATGGAGAATTTAGAGATATAGCACATCCTATTAATGCCGAAGCAAGAAAAGAACTAGAAGATGCAGTGTTTAAAGAATATCATGCTGTAAAAGAAAAGCTAAATCAAGAACAAGAATCAGAAGAAGCTCCTGAAGAAGCTTAAAATTTAATCGCAATCAAAAAACTACTTATATAATTATAAGTAGTTTTTAAATGCAAAAATTAAATTTCCATTATTTCAACGACTTCTCCATCTTTAAAATAAAGTCGTGGAAGTCTCTTGTCAAAGTGAGTTAGAAAAGATGTCTCGCAGTCGCCGCTAAGCTCACAGAAGTCTCTAATTTCTATTTTTTCATCTCCTTGCTCACCAATTAAAACGACCTCGTCTCCAATTTTACAATCTATTCCAGTGGCATCGACCATCAGTTGATCCATACATATAAGTCCAATCTGTGGACATTTGACTCCGTTAATCAGTACATTAATTTTTCCTGATAAGATTCTTGGAATGCCGTCGGCATAACCTATAGGAAGTGTTACGACTTTAGTTTTTTTATTTGTAAAGTATGTGCGTGAATATCCAACAGATATCCCTTCATCAATAATTTTTACATTACTAATCTCAGCCTTTAGACTAATTATTGGTTTTAAGTTATGCATTGCAGCTGAGTCTCTCGTGTCAGTGTAGCCGTATTGAATAATTCCTGGTCTTACCATGTCAAGGTCATATTCACGGTGAGTTAGAATTGATGCAGAGTTTGCAATGTGTCTATATTTAAAGTGAACGCCTCTTAGTTCTAATTTTTTTATAAAATCTGTGAAAGTATCAAATTGTTTTTTTGTGAAGTCAAGATCTGAGTCAGATGCAGCGAAGTGTGAGAATATTCCTACTACGTCTAAGTTTTCAAGTTTAAAGATTTCTATAATTTTTTCTATTGAATCTTCATTTGGCAAAAATCCAATTCTAGACATTCCTGAATCGATGCAAATATGTAGCTTTGCTTTTTTGTTTAAATTTTTGGCAAGCTCGTCAAACTTCTTTGCCTGTTCGAGAGTATATATAGTTGAAGAAATATCTCTTTTGATGCTCTCTTCAAATTGATACTCTGGAGTGTAGCCTAGTTTTAGTACATTTATATCCTTAAATTCATTTTTAAGAATTATTGCCTCAGACTCTGTTGCAACGGCAAAGTTTCTTATTCCAAGTTTTACAGATTCACGCACAAGAGCAACAGCACCAACTTCATATCCGTCGGCCTTTACGACGCTTAGGATTTCTGTTCCTGGTGTGAGGGATTTTTTTATTGTTTCCATATTATTTATAAAATTATTTAAATTAATTTCTAGCCACGCAGGTCTTTTGTATTTTTTATCCATAAATAATGTCCTTTTCTGTGTATTTTTTATATTATATCACAGTTTTAAAGTATCTTGGAAAATTCTGTGTAAAATAAAATTTACAAAAATTGTTTTTTGTGGGAGATTATCGCTTATTAT
>NZ_JBMNPQ010000059.1:0-8920 GCF_050943655.1 Peptoniphilus sp.
CGTCATCCCGAGCGTTAGTCGAGGGATCTGCAAAGTCGTCTTGCGAGAACTAATCGTTTTAAAGAAATAGCGTATAGGAGAATCACTCCAAAATCTCTTTCTCAATAAAACGAGAACACATCACCACCATGACCCTACAGATCCTTCGGCTACGCCTCATGCTACGCATTCGTCTCCGCTCAGGATGACGCTCCTACACCACGTCATCTTGAGCGAGCGTGAAACGCGAGTCGAAAAATCTGCACCTTTCGCAGAAACAGCCTAATCGTCTTAATGAAAAAACGTGAAGGAGAATCACTCCAAAACTCTGTCTCATTAAAACGACAACACATCGTCACCATAACCCTACAGATCCTTCGGCTCCGTCGTCGCAAAGCTCCTCCTTCGCTCAGGATGATGCCCCCACACCCCGTCATCTTGAGCGAGCGTGAAACGCGAGTCGAAAGATCTGTACTTTGTGGAGAAACAGCCTAATCGTCTTAATGAAAACCCCCATCTGTCATCCCGAGCGTTAGTCGAGGGATCTGCAAAGTATTCGAGCGAGAACTAATCGTTTTAAAGAAATAGCGTAAGGGAGAATCACTTCGAAACACAGTTTGGTTAAGACGACAACACATCGCCACCATTACCCTACAGATCCTTCGACGCGGAAAATAAATTTTCCTTGCTCAGGATGACGTTGGATGAGATGTTCTCCGTATAAAGAGGATAAATCATAGGCACAGAAACGACGTATTTGAGTGACGCCCCTACACCCCGTCATCTTGAGCGAGCGTGAAACGCGAGTCGAATGATCTGTACCTTGTGGAGAAACAGCCTGTCCTCTTGATGAAAAAACCTCTCACCCGTCATTCTGAGCGAAAGAAAATTCGCATGAATTTTCTGAAGTCGAAGAATCTGCAAAGTATTCGAGCGAGACCTAATCGTTTTAAAGAAATAGCGTAAGGGAGAATCACTTCGAAACACTTTCTCAATAAAACGAGCACACATCGTTCCCTACCATCTACAGATCCTTCGACTACAAAAATTCTTTCGAATTTTTTCCGCTCAGGATGACGTTGGATGGGGCGTTCTCCATATAAAGAAAATAACTATAGGCACAGTAGTGGTCTATTTGAGTGACGGCGTCCACACTCCGTCATCCCGAGCGTTAGTCGAGGGATCTGCAAAGTCATCGAGCGAGAACTAATCGTTTTAATGAAAAAACGCGAAGGAGAAGCACTCTAAGACGTCTTCTCAATAAAACGACAACACATCGCCACCATGACCCTACAGATCCTTCGACGCGGAAAATAAATTTTCCTTGCTCAGGATGACGCCCTCAGGGGTGTTCTTCATTTGATAATATTGTTAAGTTAGAAGTTTTATTTAAAAACTTTTAGTAAAATATAGTTTTTAACTCATAACGCCAGCCCACAGTCTTTTGCTGTAAGTGCAAATCAATCTGTTAATTCTTAAGTACTTCTAAAATACAAAAAAACTCATGTCGCCATGAGTTAGTCGTATTGTCCTAAGTTATATTTTTCTACTATTGATATTATTTTATCGGCATAGTTTGGGTCTGTGGCATATCCCGCTTCGTTAATGTATCTTGCGGCTTCTCTAAAGTCGCGAGCAGTTTTTACTTTTTCATACCTCTTTGCCTCGCTAAGTAGTTTTGCGTAATGGACGAAGGATTCTTTTTTGGAGCTATATTTTTTAAAGTTCTCTAAGTACCTGCCACTTTCTCCGTCTACGTATTCTTCTGTTTCAAAGGTAACTCTGCCCTTCTTTGATACTTCTTTTACTCCAAAGTAATTGTTGTATTCGCGCGATAATTCCGATCTTCCCCAGTTGCTTTCGAGTATGGACTGCGCAATCATTACTGATGGAAAGAGGCCATATTTTTTGGCAGTCTTTTGTGCAAGGGGCACTGTCTCTTCTAGGTAGGCCTCTCTATAATCTTTACCTGTATTATTTTTGTCGAAAAATATGTTTATTACGACAATTAAAAGTGCCAAGATTACAGCCATTAAAAATATTATTGTAAGACAGCCCGAAATTATCCTTCTAAGCTTCATTTTGAACTTCCGCATAAAGTTCTGAAATTTTTCTATTTAATATTGGATGGAAATAATTTGGTATTAGTTCGTTAAGTGACTCCAGTACAAATTCACGCTCATGAAGGTATGGATGAGGAACTATTAATTCGTCTGTATAAATTATTTCTCTATCTATTAATAATATGTCGAGGTCTATTGTGCGAGGTCCCCACTTTTCGTGACGGACTCTATCTAGGTCAATTTCTATTTTTTGAAGTATGTGAAGTAAATCTATTGGGTCTTCAAAACTTCTTACTTTTACTACTGTGTTTAAAAAGTCAGCCTGATCAGTTTTGCCCCACGCTTTTGTCTCGATTATTTCTGCTTTGTCCAGTATTTTTAGTCCTTCTTCTTCCATCTCTTTTATGGCTCTATCGATGTAGGAGAGTCTATCTCCCATATTTGTGCCAATTCCAATGTAGTAATCTCTTCTTTTTTTGATGCACCTTACTGATGCTGTGTCGAGTGGAAGATTTATTGGCGCCCAAGGTTTTTTGATTTCTACATCTAAACTTTCTACTATTTCATATTTGTCAAAGATGAACTTTGTCAGTTTATAGGCAAGAGTTTCGAGAAGATCTTCTTCTTCTTTAAAGAATTCATAAATTTCGTGAGATAGTTTGCCGTAATCTATTGATTTGTCTAGGTTTTTATATATTGCCGCGTCTCTAAAGGAAAGGCCTGCCTCGACAGTTACTAAAAATTTTTGGCCAAGTACTTTTTCTTCTTTAAACAGACCGTGATTGGCATATATTTCTAGATCTTTTATTTTTATTTTATCCATTATCCACCTCAGTAAATTATAGTGTGATTTTTCTTTTCAAAACTCCAGTTGCACTCTTTGTAGGCTGGGCATCTAAAGCAGTCTCTCGAGAACTTGTCTGCTCTATAGAATATATCGAAGAACTTATCTTTGTCTAAATTTTTGCCTCTGTGAGATGATATACAGTTAAGTATCCTTTCCTTTTCATCTTCAGAAAATTCAGTATCTTCTAATATTTCTCTTGCTATATCAACTGATGCTTTTGCGTGATTTATTCCTTCTTTTATCTCAACAACTCTTCCAAGGTCGTGGAGGAGTGCTGTTGAATAGACCATGTCCTTTTCTACATCTACATCTTCTTCGAGCTTTAAAATATAACAGATTCTTGCTACAGACACAAAGTGTTCATAATTGTGTCTGCAGAAAAATCTGTTTCTCTCTAAATAATGAAGCTCGTCTAAATATTTATTATATTTTGGGCTTTTTAAAATAATATCTGTATTTTTCACTAGAATTCTATTAACCTGTAAGCTTCGTCTCTAAGTTCCTTGTCTGTTTGTAACACACCGCGAGCAACAGATGTGACAGTCTTTGAGCCAGGTTTTTTAACTCCTCTCATGTTCATGCACATATGCTCAGCTTCAATTACTAATAAAACTCCCTGTGGTTCTAAATATTCCATCATTGCCTCTGCAACTTGAAGGTTTAGTCTTTCTTGAAGTTGAGGTCTTTTTGCGTAAGTTTCTACTGTTCTTGCAAGTTTAGAAAGTCCTGCAACTCTCTTATCTGGAAGATATGCAATGTGAGCCTTTCCAAAGAATGGCAAGAAGTGGTGTTCGCACATTGAGTAGAAAGGAATGTCCTTAACTACAACCATGTTGTCGTCTACTACTTCAAAAGTTTTGGATAGATGCTCCTTAGCAGTCTTGCCAATACCAGAGAAAATTTCTGCATACATTCTTGCAATTCTATCTGGTGTTTCCAATAGGCCTTCTCTATTTTTATCTTCACCGATTGCTTCTATAATAAGCTCGGCAGCTTTTTTTATTTTTTCTTGATCCATTTTTTCTCCTTAAAATATCTATACTTTACAAAATTTATACCACAATTATAGCATTAGAACCTACAATTTACAATTTTTAAGATATTTGTTACAATATTTTGCGAGGTGTAAAATGAAAAGAAAAGTCACATCACTAATTTTGTCTTTACTTATTCTTTTTAATATCGTACCAGTTTTTGCTGCGGAAAATAATGTTACTAATAATGATAATAATAACGCAGAAGTAGCAGAAGAAATTGACCCAAAAACAATAAGGGACAAAGATATATTAGTTCCGACAAAAGACGGAATTCAAAAAGCAAACCAAATTGAATATGACCTTATAAAAAAATACGAAGAAATGCCTCTTGAAAGTTTGACAAAATCTTACTTATTGGGCGACGCCGAAACAGGCGAAGTCTTGGAAGCATATAACATTGACGAAGTTCGCGCAATGGCATCAACATCAAAGCTCGTATCCATATTTGTAGTGCTCGACCAAATAAAAGAAGGAAAGCTTTCGCTTGATGACGAAGTCACAATAGATAAAGAAGCATCAAGCCTAACAGGCTCAAGCTATAAACTAAAAGAGGGCGATACGCTCAGTGTAAATAGCCTTATAACAGCATCACTTGTAGTATCTGGAAACGACGCAATAACAGCCCTTGGAGAGCACATTGCAGGTTCAACAGACGCCTTTGTAGTGATGATGAACAAAAAGTGCAAGGACCTTGGACTTAAAAATGCTCACATGGTAAACCCAACAGGTCTAACAGACTATTCCATCGAAGACTACAACAAGATGACGACGCGCGAGATGTTTACACTTGCAAGCGAAATACTAAAACAACATCCCGAAATCTTAAAATACACAACTATGGCATCGATAAAAGAAGAATCAAGAAACTTTATCGAATATAACACCAACCCAATCTTGGGAATAGTGCCAGAAATCGACGGACTAAAGACGGGCTACACAAATGCAGCCGGAAGATGCGTAATACTTACAGGACTTGAAAAGGGTACAAAGGGAAAATCAAAGGACATGAGGCTTATTGGAATAACGACAGGCTCCATGGGAGATTGGCAAAGATTTGTATCTTGCAAAAGACTAATGACAGACGCATTCGAAGACTATGACAATGTAAAAATCGGAAGTCTAGATAAAGAAGTAAAAACAATTGAAGTAGAAAACGCACAGGATAAAAACATACCCGTGTTCCAAAGAAAAGTGGGATACAAAGTATTAAAAAACGACGAAGAACTAAAGAGCGTAGTAGAAATAAAACCAAATCTCGTGGCACCAATAGAAGCAGGAGAAAAAGTTGGACACATTCAGTACTTCCGCGGGTCTGATCTAATATTTGACTCAGACTTAATAGTAAAAGATAAAGTCTATGAACAGGGCATAATAAATAGATTTAAACGTGCCTTCGAAGAAATATTCGTAAACATAGAAAAAGCAGAAGAAAAGGACAAAGCCGCATAGAATGTATCTTAAAAAGAACAAACATAACTTTGAACTGTCATAAAAAATAGTATAGAATATGATAGTAATCTCTACACAAAAGGGCGAGGCGTAAAAACCTCGTCTTTTTTATTTATGCTTGTTTTGTTTTTGTAAACAACACCTCATAATACGTCATCCTGAGCAAGAAAATTTATTTTCCGCGTCGAAGGATCTGTAGGGTAAAGGGAACGATGTGTGGTCGTCTTAATGAGAAAATGTCTTGGAGTAATCCTCCGTTACGCTATTTCTTTAAAACAATAAGTTCTCGCTCGACTACTTTGCAGATCCCTCGACTAACGCTCGGGATGACGGGCAGAAGGCAACAGCGAGTGTATACAATTTCGTTACGACATACGAGGAAGAACACCCCCTCCAACGTCATCCTGAGCAAGGAAAATTTATTTTCCGCGTCGAAGGATCTGTAGGGTAAAGGGAGCGATGTGTGGTCGTTTTATTGAGAAAGAGATTTGGGGTGATTCTCCTTCGTGTTTTTTCATTAAAACGATTAGTTCTCGCTCGAATACTTTGCAGATCCCTCGACTAACGCTCGGGATGACGTAGTGTGGACACCGTGATCCAAATAGGTCGTTTCTGTGCCTATGATTTATCCGCTTTATATGGAGAACACCCAATCCAAGGTCATCCTGAGCGAAGACGAATGCGTAGCATGAGGCGTAGTCGAAGGATCTGTAGGGTTGAGGTTGCGATGTGTTGTCGTTTTATTGAGACAGAGCTTTGGAGTGATTCTCCTTCACGTTTTTTCATTAAGACAATAAGTTCTCGCTAGATTACTTTGCAGAACCCTCGACTGCGCTCGGGATGACAGATGGGGGTTTTCATTAAGACGATTAGGCTGTTTCTCCTGAAGGTACAGATCTTTCGACTCGAGCAAAGCTCTCGCTCAAGATGACGGAGTGTAGGGGTGTCATCCTGAGCGGAGGAGGAGCTTCGCGACGACGGAGTCGAAGGATCTGTAGGGTCATGGTGGCGATGTGTGCTCGTCTTAATGAGAAAGAGATTTGGGGTGATTCTCCTTCGCGCTATTTATTTAAAACGATAAGTTCTCGCTCGAGTGCTTTGCAGATCTTTCGACTCGCGTTTCACGCTCGCTCAAGATGACGGGGTGTGGGGGCGTCATCCTGAGCGAAGACGAATGCGTAGCATGAGGCGTAGTCGAAGGATCTGTAGATGAAAGGGAGCGATGTGTTGTCGTTTTATTGAGACAGAGCTTTGGAGTGATTCTCCTTCACGTTTTTTCATTAAGACGATAAGTTCTCACTAGATTACTTTGCAGATCCCTCGACTGCGCTCGGGATGACAGATGGGGGTTTTCATTAAGACGATTAGGCTGTTTCTCCTGAAGGTACAGATCTTTCGACTCGAGCAAAGCTCTCGCTCAAGATGACGGGGTGTAAGGGCGTCATCCTGAGCAAGGAAAATTTATTTTCCGCGTCGAAGGATCTGTAGGGTCATGATGGCGATGTGTTCTCGTTTTATTGAGAAAGTGTTTCAGAGAGATTCTCCTTCACGCTATTTCTATTAAGACGATAAGTTCTCGCTCGAATGCTTTGCAGATCCCTCGACTGTCGCTCGGGATGACGAGTAAGAGGTAACGACAGGTGTTTAGGCTATTTGCCGATGGGTTTTATTACTCCTTGATGTTATTTTGTTAAGATGATTAGTTCTCGCTCTAAGTGACGGGTGAGAGGTTTTCTAATCATAATAATCAGGTTTTTTTCCCACAAAGTGCAGAACCATATACTTACAATCCGAAAAGTTTTTAAGTATAAATCTTTAAACTATCAAAAATAAAACCTCCAACACAAAACCCCTTAATCTAATTAAGGGGCACTTAAGCTTTTATTAATTTTTAACTAACTTCTCACAAGGCTTCTTCTGTAGAGAATTATCAGTGTAATTGCAATGGCAATGTATAGCATCAAAAGCCTATTTGTCATCATCCATGTTACTGCCTTCTCTTTTGGCACGAGTTTTTGATATATTCCAAACATTGTTATCTCAGCGACTCCAGCATTGCCCGGTGTCGGGATATATTCTGTTGAGAAAATAAGTAGACACTGAAACATAACTATGCTAATTAGTCCATAATCAGAAAATCCCATGGCCCTGTATGTAAAGTAAGCCACGCTGTAGTAGAAAAATAACATTAGCACTTGAAATACAAAAATTGTCGCAAATGTCCTTTTGTTTTTAACAACTGCGCCGACATTTTTCTTTATTCCTTCCACATGCTCTCTGATGTATTCGGGCTCTTTATAAAATCTATTTAGGAATTTTACATTTTTAATTTTACTAAGTATAAAATTTATTCCCCTGCTCAAGAGCTCGCTCTTTTTAAATGCCAAAAGAGGAAATCCTATCATTACAAACTGTCCGAGAATCCCCAAGATATATAGTGGAAGTAGTCTGCCGTTAAACACTAAACTTCGAAGTTCTCCAAAAAGTGATACGACGCCTACAAATAATAGTGCCACGTGAAACATTATGTTAAAAGGCACAAGCGCAGAAAGCGCCTTATCCGCCTTAATGCCGTCTCTTAGCATAAAATAAAGCTGAGCTGGCTGTCCTCCACCTGATGTCGGTGTAATCTGGCTAAAAAAATAACCTAAAATTGCATAATTTGCGCAATGTCTAAACTTAACGCTCTCTCCCATGTCCCTAAATAATTTATGTAGCGAAATTGCTTCCATGAGCCTATACAAAATAAAGAAAATCATAGCATATAGTATATAAATCTTGTTCATGGAAAGAAATTCTTGCTTTAAATTTTTGGAGTCAGTCTTTTTATATATTATAAAAATCATTCCAAAGGACAGTACCAAGAGTATTAAGAGTTTAATCCAAATTTTGTGATCTTTTTGTTTCTTCATTTAAATGCATCCCCTTTAACAACACCTATTGGCACAAAGCACAAGATACCTAAAAAATTTTTAAAATATCACCTCATTAACTAAAAATAATTACGAAAATAAAAGCATTTATATAGATATATATAATGTATATCCAAATAAATGCTAATTAATAATATTTTATTTGATAATTATTTAAAGTGTGAAGTTATCCCCTAAATTAATAGTTACGGCTTATCTTAAATCAAATTTTCAAAATATCCTTAAAGATTTCTACAATTTCTACAAAGTTCTTCTCATCTTCTTCACTAAATCTGGAAAGTTTTGGTGAATCGAGGTCAAGAACTCCATAGACTTCTCCATTTTTTATAAGTGGAATTACAAGTTCAGAATTGGACGCACTGTCGCAGGCAACGTGGCCGTCAAAGGCATGCACATCTTCCACTCTAACTGGACTTTTTTCTCTCCATGCTTTTGCACATACTCCTTCATTATAGGAAAGTCTTGTGCATGCTGGAAGACCTTGGAATGGTCCAAGAACTAGCTCATCACCTCTTACAAGGTAAAATCCTGCCCAGTTTAAATCTTTTACAAGTGCCATTATTATTGCAGAAATATTTGACATTAGTGCAAGGGAGTCACTCTCGTCTTTAA
>NZ_JBMNPQ010000060.1:0-8903 GCF_050943655.1 Peptoniphilus sp.
CAACAGACTTATCATAAGTCTCATTCTCGTATATATTAGATTCGTAGTACTTCGAATTGTTATTAATAAGCTCTGTCATCTTTCTTAAAAGTTCAGTATTTTTTTCTTCCAGTTCACCAATAACTGTCTTTAATTCTTCTTTTTTATTACCATCAAATTGATATCCATAGCTTTCATAAAAATCCAATGACTTTTTGTTGAGGACGATTTCTGTATCTGATAATTCTGATTGAAGCTCTTTGACGTTCTTTTCTACTGATTCAATTTCATTTTTTAAGGCTTCATTTTCTGCTGTAAGTTTTTTAGAATATTTTAAATTAAACTTAGTGTAGACAAAAAACGCCACTGCTAAAACAATAAGAACTATTGAAAAACCAAATAATACTTTACCCCATCGTTTATTCTCCATAGGTCACCTACATTTTTTCTAAAATCATTAAGCTAGATGAATTTTTTCCAAACTTTTTGTCGATTTTATTAATAATTAAATAGGAAACTGCCATTGAACATAGTCCAATTATTAGGGATATTAAATCTACATTTTTTATTCCATTTTTTGAAAGCAAACTATAGGCTATGGAGATGCCCATTATCAAAAATACTAGGGGCATACCATATACTAATAACTTATAATTAAAAACAGATTTTTCATTTACATTTAACTTAACTAAATCCCCAACTTTGGCAGAAATGGTGTTTTTAAATTCTAAATATTCTAACTGAGATTCAGCGCAATGAGCATTGCAAGAATCGCAGCTATCACCACAAGCGCTCTTCTTCATAAATTCTACAATGATTCTTCCATCATTAACTTTTCTGACAATGCCAATGCCTTCCATTTAAATCACCTTATTCTTCTTCAATAACTGAAATGTGTACTTCTTCTAATTGTTCCTTTGAAAGCTCTGTTGGAGCTCCTGTTAATAGACAAGTTGCTTGTTGAGTCTTTGGAAATGCGATTACATCTCTTATGCTATCTGCATTTGTAAATAGCATTACAAGCCTATCAAGACCAAAAGCAAGTCCTCCATGTGGTGGTGCTCCGTATTTAAATGCGTCTAGTAAGAATCCAAATTTTTCTTTTGCTTCTTCTTCGTCAAGTCCTAGAGCTTTAAACATTTTTTCTTGTATCTGTGGATCATTAATTCTAATACTTCCCCCACCTATTTCATCGCCATTAATGACAATGTCATAAGCCTTTGCTCTTGCATTTTCTTTATCACTTTCAAGTTTATCAATGTCTTCATCAAGTGGACTTGTGAATGGGTGGTGCATTGCAACATATCTATTTTCTTCTTCATCAAATTCAAATAGTGGGAATTTTGTGATCCACAATAATTTATAGTCGTCTTTGTCGATTAAATCTAAATCTCTTGCTATCTTGTTTCTTAAATTTCCAAGACCGCTGTAAACCACAGAGTCTTTATCTGCAAGGATTAAAATTAAATCGCCTTTTTTAGCATCGAAAGCATTTAAGATTTCTTGCATTTTTTCTTCGGAGATAAATTTAGCAATTGGTGAGTCCACTTCATCTTCATATTTTATCCAGCTAAGACCCATTGCCTTGTAATCTTTGACAAAAGATTCTAATTTTTTCATTTGTTTCTTGGAATACTTATCTGCTCCGCCATCTACTTTAATTCCACGAACGCTCTTTCCATTAGATACATTGCCTTCGAAAACTTTGAATCCGCAGTCTTTTACAATTTCAGAAATATCAACAAGCTCCATTCCAAATCTAAGGTCTGGCTTATCTACCCCAAATCTATCCATTGCTTCTTTATATTCCATTCTTTGAAGTGGAAGCTCTATATCTTTATCTAATAACTCTTTAAAGAGCTTTTGTAAAAATCTTTCATTTATATCCATTACATCTTCTTCAGTTACAAAGGACATTTCAAGGTCTATTTGTGTAAACTCAGGCTGTCTATTTGCCCTTAAGTCTTCATCTCTAAAACATTTTGTAATTTGGATATATCTATCTAGTCCTGCAACCATTAAGAGTTGTTTCATAAGTTGTGGAGATTGTGGTAGAGCATAAAATTTTCCTGGGTTAACTCTACTTGGAACAAGGTAGTCTCTTGCTCCCTCTGGAGTTGGCTTAGTAAGCATTGGAGTCTCTACTTCTATAAATCCATTTTCATAAAAGAAATCGCGAGTTATTTTATAAATTTCGGAACGAATCTTAAGATTTTTTTGCATGCTAGGTTTTCTAAGATCCAGTGCTCTATTCTTAAGTCTCATGTTCTCAGAAACATTGTCGTTATCTTTAATGTAAATTGGCGGAACATCAGACTCGCTAAGTATTCTAAGTTCTTCTGCAAGTACTTCAACTCTACCAGTGTCTATATTTTCGTTTATAGATGATCTCATGCGAACTTTACCGCGAACGGCAATTACATATTCTCCTCTAACATGACTTGCCTTCTCTAATAATTCTTCTCCAAAGGAATCATCAAATACAATTTGTGCTATACCACTTCTATCTCTTAAATCTATAAAAACTATTGAGCCTAGGGATCTTTGTTTTGCAACCCAACCCATTAGAGTTACTTCTTCTCCAATGATATCTTCAGAAATTTCGTTGCAATACATAGATCTCCTTAGATTTCCCATATTCTCTGCCATAATTTCCTCCTCAAAATTTAAGCTCCAATCCAGTTGGACTTGGAGCTTTCTTGCGAACACCATAAATTATATAATATAGTTTAAACTCCTTTTGCAAGGATATTTTAATTATAAATATATAATATTATAAATCAAATAGGTGTAAATATCAATATTTAACAAATTCTGCTATCAATTCTCTTGCTGAATACTTCAACATCTGTAACTAGATTATCATTAATGAGTCTATCCTTTACAAATTTTGCTGCTTTGTCCATTCCTTGGCAACCTGCTAAAAGCAATATATCGTCATCTCTAAGGTAATTAATGGAATCATTAACTGCCTCATCAAGAGTTTCATAAATTTCGTAACTAATATTATTTTCTTCCATTATCTTCTTAAAAACATTTAATTCATCTTCAGAAACTTCATCTTTCCATGTAACTACGTCTTTAGAAAGGGTTGCTGCGAATCTCTTTGGTTTAAGAATGCTCATCCAATATACTAACTTTTCTGCTATCTCTCTATTTACTTCAACGCCGCGGTGACCTCTAATTGCATATAGAATGTTTAAATTATTATAATCCATTTCTTTTAGAGTTTTCATTGTGGCATCAATATTATTTTCATTGGCAAAGTGATCGTCTAAGATTTTAAACTTTTCGTCATAGATAAGCTCAAATCTTCTCTCTACGCCTGCAAATTTTTTAAGAGCATTTTGAATTGTATCGACAGAAATTCCAAGACATAGACCAATTATAATAGCAACAAGTGAGTTCATTACAGAAGAATAACCCACTGCTCCAAGTTCAATCTTAAAGCTTTGCTTCTTAATTTCTATATTTTTAAGAGTAATATCTCTATTTACGTGGAATGTAAATGATCCTTTACCTGTTGATAAATCTAGATCTGTAATTCCAAAGTCTCTGTCTAAATTTTTAAGTGAATAGCTAAGAACTTGTGCCTTAGTTTCATTAGAAAGTTCTGCTATCATGTCATAATCAAAGTTTAGAACGGCAACGGCATCTTCCTTAGCATTTCTTATTAATCTTGATTTATACTTAAAATAATTTTCAAATGATCCGTGTTGGTCAATGTGTTCTCTTCCAAGATTATTAAAAGTAACAAAGTCAAAGTCAATGTTTTTGTTTCTGTATAACTCCTGAGCAGAAGAAGAAACTTCCATTACAACATCAGTTACATTATTTTGTGCCATATCATCTAAATATCTTTGAAGTACTACAGACTCTGGAGTTGTGAGAATTGATGGAACCATTACATCATTATACTTTGTAAAGACTGTTCCTATTATTCCAGTATTTCTCTTATCCTCTTTTAACACACTCTCAACCATAAAGGCTGTTGTAGTCTTGCCATTAGTAGCAGTTATCCCAATCATATTCATTTTCTTTGAAGGTTCATGATAGAAATTATTTGAAATATCTGCAAGAGCAATTCTTGAATTATTTACTTTAATTTGGTTAATTTCTACATCTACATAATCTTCTACTACAGCAAGTGTTGCTCCCAATTCTTTTGCTTTTTTTACAAATTTGTGTCCATCTGTCACATAGCCTTTTATAGCAACAAAAATGCTTTCATCTACAACATCATCAGTGTGATGAGTAACTAGCTTATAGTCATTTTCTAAAGCAGAATTTAAATCAAAATTAGCCTCTAAAATCTCGACATTTTTAATTAAATCTTTTAACTTCACATTTATCTCCTCTTATTGATATATTCTTTTAAATTTTTCGTATTTATATCTCTTTTAAATCTTCCCGCATCACTAAGTACTTTGGAACTTGCACCTGAACCGAAACCGATTATGTTTTCAATCTCTTCCATCATTGCAATATTATAAATTGATTGAGTTCCCGTGCGAGAATATCCAATATTTTCAGAATTCATAACAGTTTTTTTCTGCCTATACATATAATAGGGCTCATATAAATTTTCTTCCATCAAAATCTTTGTGTCTTTTAAGAGACTATCGTAGTCATTTTTATTTTCGTATCCGTATTCAAATAACTTCGATCCATTTTTTAACGCCAAGGTGTGAAGAGTTATGTTTTCTGGTCCAATCTCTATAGCTTTTTTTATAGAACTTATAATACTTTCATTATCTTCTCCTGGAAGCCCCAAAATTAAATCCATATTTATAACACGAAATCCAATTTCTCTTGCAATGTCAAACCATTTTTTAAAATCAGCATTGGAATTTCTGTTTAAATTTTTAATAACTTCTTCGTTAAAGCTCTGTGGATTTAGAGATATTCTATTTACACCATTGGACCTAAGCATTTCTAAAAGTTCAACAGATAATGTATCAATTCTTCCGCATTCAACTGTAAATTCATAGGCTTTACCAAACTTATCTAGTAAAAGCTTTATAATTTTATTAAGCTCATAAACTTCTAGAGAAGATGGCGTTCCACCACCAATATAGATTGAATGTGGTGCTTTGTTAGACTTTCTCTCATAACTTTTTATCTCATTTAAAAGTGCGTCTACATAATCTTTTGCCAAGTTTTTATTATATATTGCTGTATCAAAAGAGCAATAGCTGCATCTACTTGGGCAAAACGGAATGTTTACATATATATTATAATTATCTTTTGAAAAAGGACTTTTAATATTATTTTGTTTTTTGTAAATTTTGTACAAAAATCTTGAATCAGATTCTGGAACTCTATATTTATCTTTTAAAATTTTAATTGAATCTTCTAGAGAATTTTTTGAAAATATTTTAGATGCAAGTTTAGATGGTCGAACTCCAGAAAGTATTCCGTAGCTTTTGTCAAAAAAAAGATCCTGTTCTACAAAATAATCGAAGAGCCTTCTTTTTATTTCATAGTGAACTTCCCTTTCGCTTTCAAAATAAAAAGATATGTCAAAAGAAAGTTCATCTTTTATTAAAAATACTCTCCAATTATTTTTAACATTATCAACAGTTAATTTAATCTCTTTATGGTTTACATAATCTGGAAATTTAATTCTCAAAAATTCAAAAAGAGATTTTTGCAAAAATTCTCTATCTGCCTTTACTGAAATCATAAATTTCTCATGAAGGGATTATTTAATTTTTCATTTCCCATTTGAGTCTCTGGACCATGTCCTGAAAGTACATATATATCATCATCAAGATTTTTTAATTTTTTTAAAGACTCCATCATCTTGTTGTGATCTGACTCTGGAAAATCTGTCCTTCCAATAGATTCGTTAAATAAAGTATCTCCAGCAAACAATATATTTTTATATAAATAACATACTGAACCAAGAGTGTGACCCGGCGTTTCAATTACCTTTATTTTATTATCTCCAAAGGCAATTTCATCTCCTTCTTTTACCAAGTGGTCAACTTTAGCAGGGTTTGTCTTAAGTCCAAATGTAGATGAACGGACAGTCTCTGGTGATTCTAAAAAGTCTTTATCTTCTAAAGACATGTACACATCTAAATCATATTTTTCTTTTAATGTGGCAACAGCACCAACATGATCGACATGACCATGTGTCAGTAAAATAAATTTAAGATTTAATTCATTTTTTTCTATTGTCTCAATAATAAGTTCACTAGATCCGCCTGGATCGACGATAAAGGCATTTTTATCTTCATCGTATAAAATGAAACAATTTTCTTGCAACATCCCAACAACTAATTTAATAATTTTTTCTTCCATAATTCACCTAAAATTCCTTGTTTGAATCCAATAAAATTGTAACCGGTCCATCGTTTAAAATTTCAACATCCATATCAGCGCCATATTCACCGTGTTCTACATTTATCCCAAGTGGTTTTGCTTTTTCTAAAAACTTTTCATACAATACATAACCTTCATCGAATTTTGCTGAACGAACATAGCTCGGTCTATTTCCTTTTCTAGCATCTCCATAAAGAGTAAATTGGCTTACAACTAAAAGGTCTAGACCTAAGTCTAAAAGTGACTTATTCATCACTCCATCTTCATCGTCAAAAACTCTAAGCTTTGTCACTTTCTTTAAAATATAATTTAAGTCTTCTTCAGTATCACTTGTTTCAATTCCAAGAAGAACCATAAGTCCCTTTGAAATTTCTCCAACTGTTTTGTCATCAACAGTTACTTTTGAATTCTTAACTCTTTGAACAACTGCTCTCATAAAATCACGCCTTTATACGGTACACATCAAGAACATTATCTACACGTTTTAATTTTTCTATTAATCTTTCTAGCTCACTAGTGTCTGTTATATCTACAGTAATATTTATGACAACATCGCCATTTTTTAGTGTTTTGGCATTTAAATAAGAAATATTTAATTTCAAATCTGAAACTTTTATTGCAATATCGCTAATTAAGTTTCCTTTGTCAACTGCTCTTATTTCAAGAGACGCTTGGTAGCTTGCTGAGTCTGTGTTTTGCCAGTGCACTTCAACAAGTCTAGATGGGTCAGTGTTGTTAATTATATTTTGACAATCTTTTCTGTGAATAGAAATTCCTCTTCCAATTGTGATATATCCTATTATGTCATCTCCTGGAACTGGTGTGCAGCATTTTGCAATTCTTACATTAACTCCGTCAACACCCTTTACCTCTATTCCTTGATTGTTTAAATTTCTTCTAGAAATATTTTCAGTAGATTTAACATCAACTTCTTTTTTATTGTAGCGATTATAAATATCCGTTAATTTTGCAAAAACTTGATTTATTGTAATTGTTCCAAATCCAAGTGCAGCGTATAAATCATCAATAGTGGAGAAGTTCATCTTTGATCTTACTTCTTCTAGCCATTCGTCTTTTACAATGCTGTGAACTTGATATCCCTGTCTCTTTGCTTCTTTTTCAATTAAGTCGCGTCCTCTTTCAATATTTTTGTCTCTATCTTTAACTTTAAAATATTGAGAAATCTTCTTTCTAGCTTGAGGGCTCTTTACAATCTTTAACCAATCAAGTGAAGGCGCAGAGTTTGGATTAGTAATAACTTCAACTATATTTCCGCTCTTTAATTTATAAGTTAGTGGAACAATTCTTCCGTTAATTTTTGCCCCAACACATGTATTACCAACTTGTGTGTGAATTCTATACGCAAAGTCAATTGGAGTTGATCCTTCAGGCAAGTTTAAAACGTCGCCACTTGGAGTAAATACAAATACTTCGTCGGCAAAGAAGTCAATTTTTAATGTGTCCATAAAGTCGTTTGGATCATTTACGTCTTTTTGCCATTCAAGCAGTTGTCTTAGCCAAGTTAAGTTTTCGTCAAAAGAAGTTGTCTTGTTTACTCCAGCTTTATATTTCCAGTGGGCTGCGATACCATATTCAGCAGTTTGATGCATTTCATAAGTTCTTATTTGAACTTCAAATGTCTCGCCATTGCTATCAATTACTGTAGTGTGAAGTGATTGATATTTATTTGGCTTTGGCATTGCTATATAGTCTTTAAATCTTCCTGGTATTGGCTTAAATAATGAGTGCACAACTCCAAGTGCGCCGTAGCAATCTTTTACTGAGTTTGTGAGAACTCTTACAGCTGAGAGGTCATAAATCTCGTCAAATAATTTCCCTTTTTTATTCATCTTCTTATAGATTGAATAAAAATTCTTTGGTCTTCCACTAATTTCACATTCTATTCCAACTTCTTTTAGATGTTCATACAATGTGTCGATTAGACCATTTATTAACTCTTCTCTTTCACTTCTTCTCTTGTTTACCATTTCAACAAGTTCGTAATATCCATCTTTGTCCAAATATCTAAGTGAAAGGTCTTCAAGTTCCCATTTAATTTTGCTCATACCAAGTCTATCAGCAATAGGTGCATAAATTTCAATGGTTTCAGTAGCCTTTTCAATTTTCTTTTTCTCAGTCATGTATTCCAAAGTTCTCATGTTGTGCAATCTATCGGCAAGCTTAACGATAATTACACGAATATCTTTGGCCATGGCAAGAACCATTTTTCGAATATTCTCTGCTTGTTTTTCTTCTTTATTTTTATAATTTAATTTTTTAAGTTTTGTAACTCCATCTACTAAGTCGGCAATTTCTTCGCCAAATTCGTCTTTTACTTCTTCATAAGTTACATCTGTATCTTCTATGACATCGTGAAGTAATCCAGCAATTATTGTTGGAGTATCCATATTCATGTCCGCCAAAATAAGTGCAACATGAAGAGGATGGATTATATAATCTTCTCCTGAGTTTCTCTTTTGACCTCTATGCTTTTCTTCTGCCAATAAATACGCTCTATTTATTAGGTCGAAGTCTGCATTTTCATTATATGATTCTATTTTTTTAATTAAATCGTCAATTAACATTAGCTTCAC
>NZ_JBMNPQ010000061.1:0-8702 GCF_050943655.1 Peptoniphilus sp.
ACACTTTCTCAATAAAACGAGAACACATCGCCACCATTACCCTACAGATCCTTCGACTCACTTCGTTCGCTCAGGATGACGTTGGATGAGGAATTCTACTACATAACGTAGATAAACCATAGGCACAGTAACCGACCTATTTGGGTAACAGCGTTCACACTTCGTCATTCCGAGTGAGCGTGAAACACGAATCGAGGGATCTGCAAAGTAATCGTGCGAGAACTAATCGTTTTAAAGAATTAGTGTAAAGGAGAATCACTCCAAAACGTCTTCTCAATAAAACGACTACACATCTCCTACAATCCTACACATTCTTTAAATACAAAACAAAAATCTCTTCCCTACAACTAAGTCACATCATTATATGTCGTATCCGATATTTTCAATCAGCTTTATATAATAATTTAAAAATGGTGACTTCCATTTTTCTTTGTTGATGCTTGCACTTACTTCTGCATTTATTGTTGGTAAATTTGTTTCTAATATTGTAAAGTTTGAGTCTTCCAAGTGGTCTTTTACTACATATTTTGGCAAAAATGCCACGCCTTTGTTAAACTCCAAAAAGTTAATTATTGCAAAAATATTTTGTATGTGTATTTTTTTGTTAATTGTCAAACCATTATCTGCAAATAATTTTCTTAGTTTTTTGTTATAATAACTCTCCTCTTCAGTAAGCACAAATAATGTGTCTTCAAAAGTATCCACATTGATTGTGTCAACATATTTTTTATTTGTTATAAATACAAGGTCTGTTTTGGCTGTAAATATTTCATCAAATGAGTATTTGTTTCCTGGATCTGAAATTCCAAATACAATATCTAAGTTATTTTTTGACAGTTCATTGTATAGTTCGAAAGAACTTCCCGTTCGTATTTTTATCTCTACATTTGGAAATTTGTCTATAAATTGCGAAAATTTATGAACCATCTCGGAATAAAATAGCGACTCTATCGTCCCAACTCTTAGGGTTCCCTCCATCTCACTAAAATCTTTATTTAGGTAATTCATCTGAAGAGACAAGTTGTACATCTCTTTGGCAAGGACAAGAAATTTTTCGCCATATGAGGTCAAGTAAATTGACTTTCCTATTCTATCAAATAGTTTCACGTTTAATTCTTCTTCAATCTGTTGTATTTGCATGGTCACAGTGGACTGTGCATAGCCAACTTCATTTGCCGCTTTTGTAAAGCTGTTGTATTTCACAACTTCTAAAAAAGTGATTATGTTTCTAAGTTCCATAAATACCTCGTCCATTCATCAAAAATACTGATTGATAACATCTAAAACATCTATTTTACTTATTAAGTATGCCATAATATAATGACATTGTAAAGCGATACTATAAAAAAACAAAGGAGCGAAAGTTATGAAAAACATGGAATATTTAAAGGACAAACCTATTGCAGTTTTAGGTGGAGGAGCTGTAGGTAAAACAATTGCTGCAGACAGTAAATTAGGCGGAGCGGAAGTCAGATTATTTGACATTATGCCTTTTGCAGAAAAGTCTTTAAAAGGACTAGAAAAAACTGGAATTCTTTTAGATGGTATCCAAAGAAACAGAGACGGATTTGAAAGATCAGGAAAAGCTTTTTTAGATGTTATTACATCTGATATTGAAGAAGCTGTTAAGGGCGCAGGAATTATAGTTGTATCTTGTGGATCTTGGGGCCACGAACCTATTTTTAAAGAACTAATTCCTCATCTAGAAGATGGTCAAGTAATTATGATCTTTGCTGATAACTTCGGTTGTCTACTACTTAGAAAAATGATGAGAGATATGAACTGCGACAAAGATGTAATCATCGGCGGTTGGTCAAGTGCACCTTATGGAACTCGTATTGAGTCAATTAATGGATTCCAATTCCCACACGTTGGAGTTAAGTATAGAGCAATCACTCTAAGAGGAGCTGCTCTTCCAATGACTGATACAGATGCATTCTTAGAAGCAGGCAAGTATCTTCCAGCAATGGATGCAGTATATCAAGGAGACGGCCCTAGCAAAGGCGAAACAATTCTTGATATTGACTTTGCCAATGTAAACCCTGTAATTCACGTTCCAGCAACAATACTTGGCGTATCTACAATGGAAAACTGGGGAGTTATTTATTGTGGTCACGACAGAACTACTTATTCAATGTACAGCCACGGACTATCTCCATCAATTTGCGAAGTTCAATATAAATTCTACAACGAAGAAATTGCACTAGCTAATGAAATTGGTGTGGGTATTCCTAAGTATAAGAAAAAAATGTTCTTCTCAAGAAGAAGCGTGCTCACTCAAGAATACATGGGCTTAGATGAAAATGGCGACGACAATGTTGTATTCCCACTAGATCAACCATCTGATGAAGGAAACACTGGTCCAAACTCAATTCACCACAGATATATGACAGAAGACGTTCCAATTGGATGTAAAATTTATCACGATTTAGGCGTTCAATACGGAGTTAAAACACCTGTTATTGATTCAATGATCGTCCTCGCTGGAGCAATGCACGACAAGAATTTCTTTGAAGAAAGTAAGTACAACTTAGCATATCTTGGCATAGACGACATGCCTAAAGAAGAACTATTAGATTATTTGAATAACGGAGTTTATAATAGATAAACTTTTAAGAAGAGGCTTTAGTTTTTGTTATAAACTTAAGCCTCTTAATTTTTATAAGGAGTATTATTATGGATTTTAATTTTAATAGAGATTTTAAAGTTGAAAAATTTATTTTGGAAACTAAATGGGAAGATTTACCTGAAGATGTTAAGAAGCAGGCAATTTTATGCAGTGTCGACTTATTCAACGCCTTGATTTTAGGAAGTATGGGCGAACAGTTTAAGGTTGGTCTTGAATTTTCTAAAGATTTTTATAAAGATGGCGCCGTAAAAGTAATTGGTACAGAGGATATGTTGAATTTACCAGGTGCAGTTGTTGCCATGGCTCATTCATCAAATTCTTTTGATATTGATGATGGCTACAATTTGATAAAGGGACACCCTGGCACTTCATTTATAGCTGGACTTTTGGCAGCTTCATCTTTTAAAAATGTAAGTTATAAAAAATTTCTAGAGGCTCTTGTAATTTGTTATGAGGTTGGAATTAGAGCAGGCCTTGCCATCCAGGATCACTATGATTATTTACATAGTACCGGCACTTATGGAGCAGTTGGAACTGCCGTAGGCATGTCAAAAATAATTGGATTAAACAAAAAACAAATTAACAATGCTTTATCTATTGCTGAATTTCACGCACCTCTTACTCCAGTGATGAGATCTGTACAGCATCCTTCTATGAATAAAGACGGAGTTCCTTTTGGTGGACTAGTGGGAATGCAAGCAGTTCTTGAAACTTTATATGGAAGCACAGGTGTTGGATATTTACTTGAACTTCCTGAATATTCTAATTTTGTTGAGACTTTGGGCAAAGAGTTTATCATTAAAGATCTATACTTTAAACCTTACACATGTTGCAGATGGGCACACCAACCTATCACTGCTGGAATAGATTTAATTAATGACAACAATATTGATTACAAAGACATAAAAAAAGTAAACGTTTATACATTTAGTTCTGCTGCACAACTTAGCAAGATAAAACCAAAAACTACAGATGAGGCCCAATATAATATAGCGTGGCCTGTAGCAGCAGCTCTAGTTCATAAGGACGTTGGAATTAATCAAGTAAAGGAATCTGCCCTTGATGATGCGGAAGTTTTAGCTATGATGGATAAACTTTTCTTTAAAGTTGATCCAAAGATGGAAGAACAGTTCCCAGAAAAGAGACTTGCTTGGATGGAGATAATTACTGATGACGATAAAGTTTATAAATCTGAAGTTTATCAAGCTCCAGGTGAACACACTGATAATATCGATATCGACTGGATAGAAAAGAAATTTATCAAGAGAACTGAAGGCATAATTGACAGTTCTTCACAAAAAGAGATACTAGATATTTTAAAAAATAATCTAGATATAAACGTCAATGAAATAATTGATTTAATCAATAAAAAAATAGTTACTAAGGGGTGAACATTATGACAGCATATGATTTTTTAATGGATTTTGCTTTGATGTCAATTTTACTCTTTGTCGCTCAAATTTTGAGGGCTAAGGTGAGAATTATACAAAAGTTTTTATTGCCTTGTTCGTTAATTGCTGGATTCTTGGGACTATTTCTTGGAAATCAGTTTTTAGACATTATTCCATTTTCCGATGAAGTGGGAAGCTATCCGTATATGCTAGTTGTATTCTTATTTGCTTCACTATTTATTGGGAACAAGAGATCAGGTTCATTTAAAGATACGATGAACGAAGTTGGAGATACATTCTTAATTAATTCATCAGTATATTTTTTACAATATGCAATTGCTCTTGTAGTTGGCGGTTTGGTTTTAAGAACATTCTTTAAAGAAGTTCCAGATGCATTTTCCGTATTGATGCCAGGCGGATTTATTGGAGGTCATGGCGCAGCAGCTGCTTTTGGTGGTGCCTTTTCAGAACTTATTAACTGGGATGAAGCTCTACCTATAGCACAAACATTTGCAACAATAGGACTTGTCTTTGGCGTTCTTGGAGGAATTGTATTTATTAACATTGGTACAAGAAAAAAATGGACAAGATTTATCAGAACAATAAAAGAACTTCCTGACGGAATGAGAACAGGTATGAACCCACCTGAAGAGCGTGAAATTATAGGTAAAGAAACTATAAACAATATGTCACTTGACTCTTTAACTTGGCACTTTATGCTAATACTCATGGCAACTTGCGGAGGATATTATTTAACTAATTATCTTCAAGGACTATTCCCAAAACTTAGCATACCTATGTTTTCTGTAGCAATGCTTTTTGGAGTTTTGTTACAAGGAATACTTAAGGCTCTTAGAATTGAAGATTATGTAGATAAGTCTGCAATAAGTCACATCGGAAGTATGGCAACAGACTATTTGGTTTCCTTCGGTATAGCAACAATTAAAGTCTCTGTTGTAATAAAATACATCGTTCCAATATTAATACTAACTTTGATTGGTATATTGTTTGTAATTTTGTACTTATTATTTGTATCAAAAAAATTATTTTCAAAATATTGGTTTGAAAAAGGAATATTCATATTTGGTTGGTCAACAGGAGTTATCGCAATTGGTGTTACACTTCTTAGGATAGTGGATCCTAACTATCAAAGTAGGACTCTGGAAGACTATGGCATGGCCTATATATTCATTTCTTTTATTGAAATAGGTTTAATTGCAATTTTGCCAACTCTAATTGTAAGTGGATTTTCTCTAATAACAGGAATTGTCTTGGCAATAATTGGATTTATTCTACTTTCAATTTGTAAGAAAAAATATGGAGTTTTCAAAGATGATGGTTCAGTACTAAGACCAGGTGAGATAAAAGTAGATTTGTGATAGATAGGAGGCAAAAATGGCACAAGGTTTTTTGAGATTCGTAAAAGCGATAAATAGCGTTTTATGGGGACCCGCTGCTTTAGTATTCTTAGGATTAATAGGAATTTACCTAACAATTGGAACAAAAGGAGTCCACATAAAAAAATTTAAATACATCCTTTCAAGAACAATCGGTCAAGTCGGAAAGAAAAATGAAGATGACAGTGAAGGAGTATTAACTTCAGCACAGTCAATGTTTACATCTCTTGCATCAGTAATAGGAATGGGCAGTATAGTTGGAGTTGCATCTGCATTAATTTCAGGAGGGCCAGGCGCCATCATTTGGATGTGGGTTGCAGCATTTATAGGCATGATAATCAAATATGCAGAGATAATAATCATAATAAAATACAGAAGAAAAGCAGAAGACGGAACTTATGTAGGAGGACCTGGACTATATGTTAAAAACGGACTAAATATCCGTGGCCTTGGAGAAGTACTTGTGGCACTTATGGTTATAGTTTGTCTCTTAAGTACAATGATCCAGTCAAATGTAATAATTGAAAATGTTGTAAACATAATTCCAAATGCAAAAGATTATAAAATTGTAGTGACAATAATAAATATGGTTTTAGCTGGAATAGTAGTAATAGGTGGAATAAAGAGAATAGGCGATGTTGCAGAAAAATTAGTTCCGCTCATGTCAATATTTTATCTAATAGCCTCTATAATTGTTATAGTATTTAACTACCAAAACATAATTCCAGTTATTGGATTAATGTTTAAAGGAGCTTTCACAAAAGTAGCAGTTACAGGCGGAGCACTTGGATATGGAATAATGAAAGCAATGCAATTTGGTATAGCTAGAGGATTCTTCGTATCTGGAGCAGGTCAAGCAGTCTTTACAGTATCACATGCCCCTGCAAAAGTAAAAAATCCAGTGGAACAAGCAATATATGGAGTAACAGAAATATTTTTAGTAACAATAATATGTACAGCAACAGGACTTGCAGTGCTTACAAGTGGAGTATTTAGTGCAGACGGGAATGCTGCAATAATGGTTACAGAAGCTTTTGCAGAAACATCAAAAATATTTGGCTATGCAGTCGGAATAGCAACAGTTCTATTTGCATACACTACAGTAATAGGATTTGGATATATAGGAGAGTCTCAACTACAAACAGTAATATCATCCAAAAAAGCAAGATATTACAAAATTTTCTATTTAATAGCAGCATTTGTCGGCGGACTTACAGTACTCGATTCAATATGGGACGTAACAGACTTCTTCTTAGCAATAATCATGGTGGTTAACTTAATAGTCATACTTCTCGAGAGCAAAGAAATATTTAGCATAAGCAATGACTATTGGAAAAATTTAAAAGCCGAGGAGATGAAAAAATGAAAAAAATATTGATAATAAATAACGAAAAAGATGCCGATGACTTTGGTTGGATACCAACAATAAAAGAGGCCATATTAAAAATAGAAAAATGTGAATTTGAAGTGCTTCATCATAAAGAAATAAATGAAAAGACATTAGAAAAAATAAAACCAGATTATATCTATCTAACTGGCAGAGTAACTTATGATTGGGATTTAGAAGAAATACTATCTGACTATAAAAACGAAATAGAAATGATAAAAACTACTGACACACCAATACTCGGAGTTTGTGCAGGACATCAACTAATAGCAATAGCATATGGAGCAAACTTTGGAAAAATGATAGAAGTTGAGCCTGGCGAAGAAGACATAAGAGAAACAGGATTTACAGAAATAGAAATCACAAAACATGACAAAATATTTCACGGTTTAGATGAAAAATTTAGAGCATTTGAACTTCACAGAGACGAAGTAAAAAGTGTGCCCGAAGAATTTTATTTGTTGGCATCAACAGAAATGTGCAAGATTCAAGCAATGAAACATAAAAATAGAGATCTATACTCAGTTCAGTTTCACCCAGAAAAATATAACGAAGAAAACACAGACGGAAAAATAATACTAGAAAACTTCCTAAAACTATAAAATTGAAAATAACATATACTAATCCCCTGCAAAAAGTAGGGGATTAATTTTTATTATGTTGAGTAGTATGGAGGCGCGCCGCGTGGCATGTGGATAAGGGATTTGTAAATTGAGGATAAATAGCCTTGTCGTCTTGACTAGAAAACCTTACGAAAACTTAAAACAAAATAAAATAAAGAATTAAACAAAGGAAAAAAGGTATGTCAGAGGAACCGCTCGGGCCGCTAGGCCAAGTAACGTTCCCCTGACATATCCTTTTTTCTATTAATAAAGAATTTGGAAGGCCTACCACCCGTCATTCTGAGTGAAAGAAAATTCGCATAAATTTTCTGGGTCGCCGTGTACCCGGAAGGGTGAAGAATCTGCAAAGCAGTCAAGCGAGACCTTATTGTCTTAAAGAAAAGACCTCCCATCCGTCATTCTGAGCGAGCGTGAAATGCGGAGTCGCCGTGTACCCGGAAGGGTGAAGAATCTGCACCTTCTGGAGAAACAACCTATGCGTCTTAATAAGAAAACCCAACGGAGAAGATACTCCAAAACACTTTCTCATCAAAACGACCACACATCGTTCCCAAGTCTCTACAGATCCTTTATAGACCTAACAGAAATCTTTGATTTCGTAATAGGTCTTATGCTGTAAAGTGCGACTCCGTCGTCGTAAAGTTCCTCCTCCACTCAGTATGACAAATTTAAAGTTTTATTAAAATGAACAGACATATTTTAACAATCCACTTATCGATAAACGATAAATTTTTATTGTAATTCGATAATAACAGTGGTATTCTTTATTCAAGAGGTGTGTTATGAAAAAGTTTAGAGTTTTTTTGGTAGGTGCGTCCCTCATCGTTTTAATTTTTGCTTTGCTGTTTGCTTCTTATGAGCTAATTGCAATTTCTAAAAAGTTTGCGGAATTTTTCCCCGAGTTTTCTAATATGAGACTTCCCATGCTTGTGCTGTGCGAAATCATTGTTTTTGCGACGATTTTTGCTCTTGGTACTGGTTTTAGGTGCTTAATTTTTTATAGGAATGGAAATATTTTTCAAAAGTCAATGCTTAGAGGTCTTCAAAATATCGGCCTTTCTTTTGTGCTTTCTATTTTTGCAATGATTCTTATAATTTTTTATACGAATCTTAATTTGGACGGCTCTATTACCAATTTGTTCGTTGGAGTTGGTATTTTTATTTATTTGTTGTTGTCACAAGTTTTCTTCATTCTTTCGGACCTTGTTGCCGAGGGAACCCGTTTAAAAGAAGAAAATGATCTGACTATATGAGGTTTTTATGGGAAAGATAATT
>NZ_JBMNPQ010000062.1:0-8437 GCF_050943655.1 Peptoniphilus sp.
TTTTCTTCTTTATTGGGAGATTCGAGTGACTTATCTAAATTTTCTACATTATCTTTATTATCTTCTTTAGGGAGAGACTTCATAAATTTAGAAGATTCTTCATTTATATTTTTATTCTCTTCATCTATATTTTTATTTTCATCAGCTAGACTTTTATTTTCATCATCTGAAGTTTTAAGATTTTCTTCTGGTTCAGTTTCTTTAACATCTGAGTCTTTGATGTTTTCATTCTCGTGAGAAGCGCTTGTGCTTAAATAAGTATTCTCGTTTGTCTTTATATTTTCTTCAGATGTGTTTTCTTTTTCTATATAAATTCCACTTTTTAATTTTTTCACATCGGAAAAGACTTCGCTTAAATTTTTAGATCCGAGATACATTTTAATATTGTTTAGGTTATTTAATGCGCCTTTTGCGTATTTAAAAGCTGCCTCGCCTGCTATTAAGTAAATTCTTAGGTAATCTTCTTTTTTGGAGACATTTCTAATAAATAATATTGCCGCTTCGCCAGTTCTTGCAAGAGATGGGCCTTCGTAATATATTTTGCCTATGCCGTCAATTTCAATTCCGCCTTCAACACTTGCAACTTTTAAATTAGAACTTATGGCGTAATTAGTCATCTCTTCTAGATTATTCATTGTCAAAAATCTCAAATCTTTTGCCTTTATGTCAACATAAGATCCGCGTTCATTTACTTTATAATTTAAAATTTCAAAATCAGTGCTCTTTTCAATGAAATGTCTAAAGAGTGCATTGGAAAGATTCTGTTGCATAATGCCCAGTCTCTTTTTCCAATTGATGCTAACTTCAACATAGTCTAGGTCATTATCTATTAAATAAAACTCAGAATTATTTTTGTATCTTACAGGTTCTTTGCCGTTTATTTTAAACTCGTCGCCTTCAACATTTATGCTTCCCATAAAGGCAGGGTAGTGAAGGAGTTTTCCATAAACTTTTTCATTCTCTGTAATTTTATCTACTATTTCAACTTTGTATGTTTTTCTATAAGGATTAATCATCGTGCTTGTCATAAAAACCTCCAGAAATAATATTATCATAAAAGTGGGAAAAATACTCTAAAAAAGATATAATTGAGTTGGTGATATTATGTTTTTTCTATCCACTATTTTTGGCACGCTAGCCGGCGCGTTATTTAAAAATATTATTTACATATTAATCATTGCTATAATTTTTTGCATCTTTTTATATAAGTTTTATGATTACAAATATTTTTATATATTTCCATTAATTTTTATGGCAGTGTTTTTAAATTATAGAAATAGGGACTATGATTTAAATAGTTTTGACGGCGAGATTATTGGTACTGTAGTCTCTTCTAAGTCCGATGAATCAATAATAAAAACAAAGTACATAAATGGGAAAGAGTTTAAGACTAAAATTTTATTTTTTGACAAGCTCAATCTTGGCCATGTTTATAAAATTTCTGGGGATTTCAAAAAGCCTCTTCCTTCCATGAACGAGGGAAACTTCAATTCCAATTTAAATTTTAAATCGAAGGGAATATATTCGATTGGAAAAATAAAAAATTGTCAAGATATTAGTTCTGGAAATAGGATCTATAAAGTTCCAAAGTTTTACATAGATAATGCCAACAAAATTTTTGATAAATATTTAAATAGCAGAAATACACGTCTTTTAAAATCAATAGTGCTGGGGGATAGGAGCGAGCTTTTTGACTATCAAAGCGAAAGGTTTAAGTCTCTTGGCATAAGTCATATACTTGCAGTTTCTGGTCTTCACATTGGAATATTATCTTCCTTTTTAAATATAATTTTAATAAAATTAACTGGGAGAAAAAGACTTACTGACTTAATTACATTGGTCCTTATCGGAATATATATTTTTGCAATTGGAGCACCTGTTTCAGTCCTTAGAGCATTTTTGTTCCTGATTTTATATAAGTTAAGTTTTTATTTAAAAATAGATTTAAATCCAAAAGAAATTTTCTTCATAAGTCTTGGAATTATTTTATTCGTAAATCCAATGTCCATTTATTCGACTTCACTTATTTTAAGCTACGGTGCAATCTTTGGAATGTTATTTATATATCCAAGACTAAAAAGTTATGTAGCAGATGATAACAAAATAACTAAGTCACTACTTATTACGGCATCAGTATTATTAATTTTATTTCCAGTACTTGCCTATATTTTTGGAAGTGTGAGCCTTCTGGTTTTTATTGCAAATATTTTAATAATTCCAATTTATTCGCTTGTGATTGTGCTTGGATTTATAATGAGCTTTGGAATCTTTCCAAATATTATTGGTTTCTCAGCTAATTTTATTTTAAACAGTCTCTACGGTTTCGAGTCAATTATTTTAAATTTGAGATTTTTATCTATCGATAACTTAAGTATTAATTTCACCTTAATGGGACTTTTTTATTTTGCTATCTTAGTATTTTTCTATAAAGATAAAAAAGAGAGTTTGATCAGTAAAAATAGAGTGGTAATTTTCTTATACATCGTCACAATTTTAATTGGCACAGGCTTTGAAATAATCTCAAATTACAATACTTATTTTGAAAGACATATTTATGTGGGGCAGGGAGATTCATCTCTTATTAGCTACAAAGGCAGTAATTATTTAATTGATACTGGCGGCGCAAGGTATGAAAATAAAACTTTCGAAAAATTTTTACAGCCAGTTTTAAATCATAATGGCGTCCACAAATTAGATGCGATTTTTATTTCGCACTTTGATGAGGATCACGCTGGAAATTTAGAAAAGATTTTAAAAAATTATAAAGTAGATAATATTTTCTTTTCATATCTTCCAGAAGATGTTGAAGTTTTGGAAAGTGCAAGTAAGCATTCCAATTTAAAAATTTTAAATAAAGGCGACGAGATTATTTTAAATAGAGATATAAAATTAAAAGTCTTAAGTGATAATGAAAAGACAAATTACAGCGATCCAAATGATAGATCTCTTGTATTTGTTCTCGATTATAAAGGTTTAAGGACTCTTTTTGCTGGAGATATTTCAAAAGAAGTTGAGAAAAATATTGATGCTGATATTGACATTCTAAAAGTCGCCCATCACGGATCAAAAACCTCAACAAGTGAAGAATTTTTGGAAAATACTTCTCCACAAATTGCAATAATTTCATCAGGTGTAGACAATCCCTATGGACATCCTCACGATGAGGTTATCGAGAGGCTAAAAAGTTTTGGAACAAAAATTTATAACACAAAAGACTGCGGTGAAATAATAATTTCTAAGGATAAAAGGGGAAACGTCAATCTTAATTATTTTCTCGAGAAAACAAAAATTAATTTTTTGGCACTATCTGTTATAATATTAAAGAGCGTTATACTATATATTTGTGCAAAGGAACATTATGAATTACAAGAAGATTTACTCAGATGATACTCACTCTGGTGCATACTTGTTTTATGGCAGGGAGAAGTATCTAATAGAAAATGCAATTAAATACTTGACAGTAAAATATGTAAAAGACACGGCGGCTTTTAATTTGGTTAAGCTCGATGGAAAGAATATCAGTCCATCTGATGTAATAAGTGCGTGCGAAACTTATCCCGTGATGAGCGATAAAAAAGTTGTAATAGTAAAAGATGTTGTGGACTTTATAAGTGAAAATGATCTTAAAAAAGATTTTTACGATTTTTTGGACAACATTTCTGATTTTGTAATTCTAATTTTCTGGGACAGATCAAATATTAAAAAGAACACGAAGCTTTTTAAATATTTCAAAAATTTAAACAGAGATATGGAGTTCCCACAACTTAATAACAAAGATCTGTCTAATTTTATTAAGGGATATTTCATCAGGAAAGGGAAGAAGATTAATCCATCGGAAATCCAATACTTAATTGAAGAGTCGAATTATAATTCTAGAAACGAAGAGATTACTCTACTTGATCTCAAGTCTGAATTGGATAAATTGGTTTCTTTAAATAGTACTGGTGTAATTTCAAAAGATGATATAAATTCTTCCATTACAGAAGGAATCGACACGAATATTTTTAATTTTCTCGACGCCATGATGAAAAGAGATGTAAATCTTGCACTTGTGGAGATGGATAATTTATATAAATTAAATGAGCCAGTCTTAAAAATATTTACAATGATTGTAAGACAAGTTAGAAATTTTTTATCTTTTGTGTCCTTGAGGGACAAGGGCTATTCAAACCTCGAGATAATGAATATGATTGGTGTTAAGAATTTTGAATTTAAAAAAATTACAGTAAATGCCAAAAATTTCGACAAAAAATTCTTAGTGGATTTTTATGATGAGCTAATTAAGACTGACGAACTCTTCAAAACTACATCAATTGATGAAAAAGTTATAATGGAAACATTAATAGTTAAATATTGTGTAAAATTGGCTTGAATTATTGGAAAAAACATGGTAAAATAGCAAATGCGTTAAATTATTTGGAGGTGAAAAAATGGCAAATATTAAATCAGCTATCAAAAGAATTGATATTGCAAAAAGAAACACTGAAAGAAATAAACCAGTTAGAACTGAAATGAAAAATGCAATTAAAAACTTCAACCAAGCTATTGAAGAAGATAGAATTGACGATGCAAAAGAACTTTTAATCGTTGCTGACCAAAAACTTAAAAAAGCAGCAAATAAAAATGTAATTCATAAAAAACAAGCTTCTAGAAAAATTAGTCGACTAGCAAAGAAGCTTAATCAAAAGGTTGCAGGCTAAGAGAAATTTTCCCGGGAAAGTTTCTCTTTTTCTTTATTGTAAAGTTTGGAGAAACTTTCTGTTGAGAGTTTTGTATATAAAATTTAATTTTATTTTATAGCATTAGTTGAGATTTAAGAAATTAAAAGATATAAAAATTAATTTACATAAAAAAGGATGACTCTATAATATTTGGAGCCATCCTTTTTAAATATTACTAGTTTAAATAAAAAAATCTAATTCAACGGAGTTTGACAAGTCTCTTCCAAGAGTTGTCAATTTATAATTGTCATCTTTCTTTTCTAATAAACCACTCTCTATATTTTTTTTAATTGCACTTCTATACTTCTTTTCAAAGTCAATATTAAATCTTTCGTTTATCTCGTTAACATTTATGCCTTCGTTTAATCTAATTCCCATAATTATAAATTCATTTAATCTGTCGTCTATAGACAAATCTTCTTTAAATCCAATTGGTTTTTTATTTTCATCTATTTTTTCATAATAATCTAGAAAATTATAGTAATTAGTGTAGCGAGTATTTGAAATATTTGAAGAAGCTGAAAGGCCAAAGGAAATATAATCTTTTAGCTTCCAGTATTTTAAATTGTGGCGACATTCATATCCTTCTTTTGCAAAGTTTGATATTTCATATTGTTTGTAGCCGAGCGCCTCTAGAGAATTTACTACATAATGATACATTTCTCTATCTTTTTTTTCATCGGCGAAAGCCTTATCGTTATTTTTGTACCTATCATATAGAACAGTCCCTTCTTCTAGAATGAGGGAGTAGTAGGAGATGTGAGTGGATTTAAGCTTTTTAACTTCTTCGATAGACTCATAAATGTCTTCCATTTTTTGGTTGGGAAGGGCGAGCATGAGGTCTAAGTTAAAATTTTTAATTCCAGCGGCATTAACATTTTCTACAGCTTTTAAAATTTGAGATTTATTGTGCACTCTTCCAATGTCTTTTAAAATATCGTCATTAAAAGACTGCGCGCCAATTGAAATTCTATTTATGCCAAAGGATTTATAAGCACGCAGCTTTTTTAGGCTCAGCGAATTTGGATTTGATTCAATAGAAATCTCTGCATCCTTTGATATCTCAAAATTATTTAGTTTCTCTAAGATTTCTCCAATATATTTTTCGTCCACAGAAGATGGAGTGCCTCCGCCGATAAATATGGAATCAATTACTCTATTTTTTAAAATATCTTTATACAAATCAATTTCTTTTTGCAAGTATTCAAAATATTTTTTTACATTTTCTTCATTAATAATAGAAGAGCAGAAGTCACAATAGTGACATCTACTCTCGCAAAAGGGAATATGAATGTATATTCCAGTATTAATTTTCTTCATCATATTTTAACACTGCCAAGAAAGCATCTTGCGGAATATCTACGTTTCCAACAGTACGCATTCTCTTTTTACCTTCTTTTTGTTTTTCAAGAAGTTTTCTCTTTCTTGAAATATCTCCGCCGTAACATTTAGCAAGTACGTCTTTTCTAAGAGCTCTTATAGTTTCTCTTGCTATAATTTTATTTCCAACTGCAGCTTGAATTGGAACTGCAAATTGTTGTCTTGGTATTACATCTTTTAATTTTTCACAAATCTTTCTAGCTCTTTGATAAGAGTTGGACTCGTGAACGATAATTGAAAACGCGTCGACTAATTCTTCGTTAATTAAAATATCAAGTTTAACAAGTTTTGACTCTTGATAGCCACAAAGTTCGTAGTCATAAGATGCATAACCGCGAGTTTTTGATTTTAATGCATCGAAGAAGTCATAAATAACTTCGTTAAGTGGCATTTCATATGTGATTAGGGCTCTTGTTTCTTCAAGATACTGCATATCTTTAAAGACGCCACGCCTATTTTGACAAAGCTCCATAACTGCGCCAACATAGTCAGTTGGAGTCATGATTTCCGCCTTAACGATTGGCTCTTCCATAAAATCAATTTCAGTTGGGTCTGGCAAATTAGTTGGGTTTTGAATTTCCAATAGCTCCCCATCTTTTTTCATAACCTTATAGATTACTGATGGTGCAGTCGTAACTATATTAAGATCAAATTCTCTCTCAAGTCTTTCTTGTATGATTTCCATGTGAAGTAGACCCAAGAAGCCGCATCTAAATCCAAAGCCAAGTGCAGCAGAAGTTTCTGGTTCAAACACGAGAGCTGCATCATTTACTTGTAATTTTTCTAAAGCATCGCGGATTTCTGTATATTCTTCACCTTCGCCGGGATAAACTCCAGAAAACACCATTGGAACAACTTTTTTGTATCCAGGCATTGGCTCATCTGTTGGGTTATCGACATGAGTTATTGTATCACCAACACGCGCATCAGTTACGTTTTTAATTGATGCAGTGATGTATCCAACTTCGCCTGCTGAAAGGGAATTTAGGGTGATGTGTCCATTTGCAATTACACCAACTTCAACAACTTCAAAAGTTTTGCCTGTTGCCATCATTAGTATTTCATCGCCAGGTTTAACTACGCCGTCAACAATTCTAACGTGACAGATTACACCTAAGTAAGAATCATAAATTGAGTCAAAGATTAAAGCCTTTAAAGGTTTTTTTGGATCTCCCGTAGGATGAGGCACATCGTCAACTATGTGATGAAGGACATCATCTATTCCAATGCCTTCTTTTGCAGATATTAGTGGAATGTCACTTGTATCAAGACCGATTAAATCTTCAATTTCAAGTTTGATTTCCTCTGGCCTTGCACTAGGAAGGTCAATTTTATTAATTACTGGTACAAGTTCAAGGTCTTGGTCAATTGCAAGGTAGACATTGCCAAGAGTTTGTGCCTCTACACCTTGAGAAGCATCTACTACTACGATTGCTCCTTCACAGGCTGCAAGTGATCTTGAAACTTCGTAGTTGAAGTCGACGTGTCCTGGTGTGTCAATTAAGTTTAAAATGTATTCTTTTCCATCTCTATCATCTTTATAAATTAGCCTAATGGCTTTTAATTTAATAGTGATTCCGCGTTCGCGTTCAAGGTCCATGGAGTCTAGGACTTGTGCTTCCATTTCTCTTTTTGTAAGCATTCCTGTAGATTCAATTAATCTATCGGCAAGTGTAGATTTACCATGGTCGATATGTGCGATTATAGAAAAATTTCTAATATTTTCCTGATTGTTCAAAGTTACCTCCATTAAATTTATTATTATAAATATAAACTACTTTCTAAAGTCTTCCTCTATTGTCAAAAGGAAGAATTCTATAAAAAGCAACAGATTTTATTCTTTTCTTATCAATTGGTCCAAAATATCTTGAGTCTTCACTTTTACCTGGGAGTCTGTTGTCTCCCATTACAAAGTATTCATTTTCTTTTAAAGTAAATTTATCGATGTCGGAATAAGTAATATCAGATGAAGTGTAATTTTCATCAAGTTCTTTGCCATTTACAAAGACTCTTCCGTCTTTAAACTCAATAGTGTCTCCGCCTTTTGCAATTACTCTTTTGATAAAGCTTCTGTTGTCATTAGGTGGATTAATTACAACTATCTCGCCTGGCTTAACATCAGTGAAGCGTCTGTATGAAAGACAAATTAACTTATCTTTTTCATGTAAAGTTGGTTCCATTGATTGGCCATTTACAACGGCTATGTTAAAAATAAAATTTCTAATAAAAAGTGCAATAATTACTGCAATTAAAATCGTAATAAAAAAGGACAAGCCTTCACTTTTTTTCAAATAATCATCTCCAATAATACCTATTTTATCATAAATATAATGAAG
>NZ_JBMNPQ010000063.1:0-8292 GCF_050943655.1 Peptoniphilus sp.
TGTTATGATGTAATTGGTGATAGTATGTTTTTAGAGTCAATAATAATTGCATTTATAATTTCACTATTTATCAAAAATAAAAATTATAAAAATCTAATTAATTTTCATTTCAATAATTTGTATTTAATATTTCTTGGTATTATAATTTTATTTATAATAAATATTTTCACCTCATTTAATTTAGGTGCAGTTGGAGATTTTTTTGT
This sequence comes from Peptoniphilus sp., assembly GCF_050943655.1. Taxonomy (GTDB): domain Bacteria; phylum Bacillota; class Clostridia; order Tissierellales; family Peptoniphilaceae; genus Peptoniphilus_A. Next base: position 207 of record NZ_JBMNPQ010000063.1, read on the forward strand.
AAAATATTATTATTTATTTCATATATTATCCCTTGTTTTAATATGCATCCCACTTTTTACAAATCCAAGTAACAAAGGTTTTGTCATTATGGGGACTGGCGTTTTACTTAATACAATCCCAGTTATATTTAATAAGAAGATGCCTGTAAGTATAGATGCACTTTTTAAAACAGATAATCAAAGAGTAATTGACATATTACTTCACAACAATAGTTTGAGTCATGGAATTTTTGAAAATCCAAAGTTTTTTTTCTTATCAGATATAATTCCTTTCCCAAAATTAATTGGATCATCAGTCGTAATAAGCGTAGGGGATATTTTAATTTCAATAGGACTTATAGTTGCTCTAGTAAATATTATAAAGTTAGGAAGTGAATAGATGGATAAAATAAAGAATCTTATTTATTTGATTAATATAAGAGATGTCATTGATATATTAATAGTGGCAATTTTTATATATTTCATATTAAAATTAATTACTAATACTCGTGCCGAACAAGTATTTAAAGGAATTTTGTTAGTTTTAATTTTTATAAAAATTTCTCAAGTCTTACAACTATATACAATAAACTGGATATTTTCACGATTTATTAGTGATGGTATTATTGCAATTATCGTTTTATTCCAACCAGAACTTAGAAGAGCATTACAATATTTGGGAGTAACCTCAAGTATTAAAAATAACTTTAGTCAGAACAAAGAGTATGTTCCAGAAACTGTTACAGAAATTATTACGGCAGTTTCATCACTTTCAAGACAAAAAATTGGCGCTTTAATTGTAATAGAAAGAAATGTTGGTTTAAATGAAATTGTAGAAACAGGAACTAGAATAGATGGCGTTGTAAGTAGTGGACTGTTAATAAATATATTTATTCCAAATACTCCATTACACGATGGCGCAGTAGTTATAAAGGGACCTAAAATAAAAGCGGCTGCTTGCTTTTTACCTCTTTCAGACGATCACAAGATATCTAGAGATCTAGGTACAAGGCACAGGGCAGGTATTGGTATTACAGAAAAGTCCGATTGCCTTAGCATCATAGTTTCAGAAGAGACAGGTTCAATATCTATTGCAGATAATGGAAATATTTCTAGATATTTAGATATCGAAACACTAAAGTCAATTTTGCTTGAAGAATATAAACCAAGCAATACAAATAACTTAATATTATCAAGATTGAGAGGGCAAAATAAAGAAGATGAAAATTAAAAAAGATAAAGATTTCATGTTAAAAGTTTTATCACTTCTTTTTGCTGTTATTCTTTGGTCTTATGTTAGAAGTGATGGAAATATAATAATAACTAGAAATTTTAGAAATATTGAAGTAACTTATGAAGGACAGGAAGATTTAAAAAATAAAAATTTGACTATTATCTCTCCTAAGGAATTTTTAATAGATGTGGAACTTAAAGGATACAATAGCTATATGAGAACGGCATCAAGAGATGGAATATCTGCTAAAGTTAATCTTAGCAAATTAGACGAAGGCGAACATTCAGTTCCTATAAGTGTATCTTATATTGATGGAGGAATAACTGTATCTAAGATTTCACAAAAAACTATTCCATTTAAAATTGATAGAATGGTTAGTGAAAGTGTAAATGCAGATATTGTTGTAAATGGAACTCCACAAGAAGGTTATTTAGTTGGAAGCATTAGAGACTTTGAACCAGTAAAAGTTAAGGGAGCAAGCACTCTTGTTAATAAAGTAGACAGTCTAAGGTTTGAAGTAGATGTAACTGATCTTAAAGAATCATCTTATATTAATTCTAAAGCTGAGGCATTTGATTCAAATGGAAATGTAATTGAAGGGCTTGTAATTGAGCCATCTAGTATAAAGCTAGAGATTCCTATACAAAAAGTTAAGAATGTTCCAATTGTCTTAGACTATAAGAACAGTGCACCTGAAAAAGTTAGTATTTCTAACTTTACTATGGAGCCCTCATCTGTTACAATAATAGGAAATTCAAATTTGGTTGATTCACTAGACAAAATTTCAACTTATCCAGTAGATTTAAGTGGAATAGATAAAGAATTAGAGATTAAGTTGAAAATTCCTGAAAATATTCAGGTTGTTGAAGGAATTGATAGGATAAAGTTAATCAAAGTGGAAAATAATTAATGTGTATTTCTAGAAGGAGGAAATGATGGAATTTTTTGAAGAAGGACTTACTTTTGACGATATATTACTAGTTCCAGCTAGATCTGATGTATTGCCTAACCAAGTAGATCTTACTACTAATCTAACTAATAATATTAAGTTAAATGTACCTTTAATGTCAGCTGGTATGGATACTGTAACTGAACATAGAATGTCTATTGCTATGGCAAGAGAAGGTGGAATAGGAATTATCCACAAAAATATGCCGATAGAGGAACAAGCTTCTGAAGTTGATAAAGTTAAACGCTCAGAGCATGGTGTTATTACAGATCCATTTTCATTAAGCAGACACAATTCCATAGGAGATGCTTCTTCTCTAATGGAAAAATATAGAATTAGTGGCGTTCCAATAGTAACAGAAAAAGGTGTATTAGAAGGAATTATCACTAATAGAGATATAAGATTTGAAACTGATTTATCTAAAAAAATCGACGAAGTTATGACTTCTGAAGGACTTATCACAGGATCTCCTGATATATCATTAGAAGAAGCTCTAGAAGTTCTTAAGAGATATAAAATAGAAAAATTACCTCTTGTAGATAAGGACAATGTTTTAAAGGGACTAATTACTATTAAAGATATTGAAAAGCACGAACAATATCCAAATTCAGCAAGAGATGGTTCGGGAAGACTTCTTGCAGGAGCTGCAGTTGGTGTAACTAAAGACGTACTTGAAAGAGTTGATGCTCTTGTTAAAGCTAAAGTTGATGTTATCGTAATAGATACAGCTCACGGACAATCTAAAGGCGTACTTGAAACTATTAGAAATATAAAAAGCGCATTTCCAAATATTGAACTTATTGCCGGTAATGTTGCAACATATGAAGGCACAGTTGATCTTATTAAAGCTGGTGCTGACTGTGTTAAAGTAGGTATTGGGCCTGGTTCTATTTGTACAACTCGTGTAGTAACAGGTGTTGGTGTTCCACAAGTTACAGCTATTATGGAAGCATCAAGAGCCGGAAGAGAACTTGGAATTCCAATAATTGCCGATGGTGGTATTAAATTATCAGGAGACATTGCAAAGGCCATTGCAGCAGGTGGCAATGTCGTTATGATGGGTTCTTTATTTGCTGGAACTGAAGAGTCACCAGGAGAAGAAATCTTCGTTGAAGGAAGAAGATACAAAGCCTACAGAGGTATGGGATCTCTTGGAGCTATGAACTCAGGTTCATCAGATAGATATTTCCAATCTAACACAACAAAATATGTTCCAGAGGGAGTAGAAGGTCGTGTGCCTTATAAGGGAAAAGTTGGAGATATTGTTTACCAATTAGTTGGTGGATTAAAATCTGCAATGGGCTATCTTGGTGCACATAACTTACAAGAACTACATGAGAACGCAAAATATGTAAAAATTACACAAGCTTCTCTTCAAGAGTCACACCCTCACAACATAACAATCACAAGAGAATCACCAAATTACTATTAATATTACCTTTCACCCTAATTGAATTTAGGGTGATTTTTCTTTATAATAGATTTATGTGGGAGGTAGTCTATGAAAACGAAAATACTTCTTGTAGAAGATGAAGAATCTATAAGAAAGTTTGTAAAAATAAATTTAGAACGTGAAGGATATGAAGTTCTAGAAGCGGGAACAGGTGAGGAGGGTGTCCTCGTAGCCAATAAAGAGAATCCTGATATTGTAGTGCTTGACATAATGCTTCCGGGGATTGATGGCTTTGAGGTGTGCAAAATTTTAAGAGGGGAATTTCCTAATCTTGGAATAATAATGCTCACTGCTAAGGCAGAAGACTATGATAAGATCATGGGACTTCAATATGGTTGTGATGACTATTTAACAAAACCTTTTAATCCTACTGAACTCACACTTAGAATTAAATCTATTGAGAGAAGACTAGAACCTGAAGAGAAGGATGAGTCTAATCTAATCATTCAACCACCATTTAAATTAGATACTTATTCAAGAAAGTTTTATAAAGACGACGAAGAGTTGGAACTTACACCTACAGAGTTTCAAATTATAAAAATCTTTATGGAAAATCCAAAAAAAGCTTTAAATAGAGATGAAATTTTAAAACTTGTGTGGGGCGATGACTTTATTGGCGATTCTAAAATTGTAGATGTTAACATTAGAAGACTTAGATCAAAAGTCGAAGAAAACTCTGCTAAGCCAAAATATATTGAAACAGTGTGGGGACTTGGATACAGGTGGCAGTCTGAGGTGTAATTGTTGAAAAATAGAATTGGTAAAAGATTAGTAAAGTCTTTTTTAATAATTATCTTAATTACAATTTCTATAATTGACATATTTTTATTAGTTGGATTTAGATATTATTACTACAATAATATTTCCAACGAATTAAAATCTCGATTAGAATTGTCTCTAGATATTTATGAAAAAGACTTTTCTAACAATAGTTTGAAAAAATTAATATATGATGATAATCAGATCTTTTTTTCACATACAAATGCCGAAGTACAGATATTAAGCGCAAATGGAAAAGTACTTTTTGACTCTATTGGTAAAACTGATACATTAAATCTTGAAAATATAAATAAAGATTCTTTTAAAAAAAGTAATATCTTGACGTGGCACGGCAAAAATCCAAACACAGGCGAGTCAATAATGAGTGTTACAGGGCAAATACTAGATGAATCTGGAAATACTATTGGGTATTTAAAACTGATTTCGTCTTTGGAAGATGCCAACAGAGCAATTTATAAAACTATGATAACTTTAATTTTTTTCACACTCATAGTTGCTGCTATTACTGCTGTAGTTAGTATGATTTTCTCAAGATCTCTTGTAAAGCCAATTTTGGAGCTAACTGATGTTGCCAACCAAATGCTTGATGGAAATTATGAGGTCAGAGCGAATATTTGGCAAGATGATGAGATAGGCGAGCTTGCAAAGACACTAAATTCTATGTCGGATGAGATTATCAATAAAGATAAAATTAAAAACGATTTTATCTCATCTGTGTCTCATGAACTTAGAACGCCTCTTACTTCAATTAAGGGCTGGGCAGTTGTACTTAAGGATGCTGATAAGGATGAAAAGGAACTAATTGATGATGGTCTAAACATTATTGAAAATGAAGTAGATAGACTTACAAAAATGGTAGAAGATTTGCTCGACTTCTCAAGATATATTTCAGGAAGAATTAGTTTAGATAAAGAGATTTTTAATATCACAAAAACATGTGAAGATGTTGCAAAACAAATGAAGCCTAGAGCTAACAACAATAAAATTGAACTAATTGTTGAGCTAACTGAGGAAATTGAATTAATATATGCAGATGAAAATAGAATAAAGCAACTTCTAATAAATCTTTTAGACAATGCAATAAAATTCACGTCTGAAAATGGATGGGTTAAATTCCAAATGTATAGGAAAGATGATAATATTATAATCTTAGTATCCGATAATGGTGTTGGAATGAGTAAAGAAGACTTAGCCCATGTAAAAGAAAAATTTTACAAAGGCAAGCATTCAAAGAGTCACAGCGGTATAGGTCTATCTATAAGTGATGAAATTACAAACCTTCACAATGGAAAATTAGAAATCTTTTCTGAAGAAAATATTGGAACTACAATTAAAGTTACACTACCTATTGAAAATCCTAAAGAGGCTGGTGAAAAAGAAGCATGAAAAAGAGAGTTTTTTTAATATTTTCCTTAATTTTTCTTTGCGGTTGCAATATTATAAGTCCACAGGGAACTAATATCGAGACTCCAAGGCTGGGAGAGAGCCCAATATATGGCAAGTGGGTAATATCAAAACTAATTTATAATGAAAATCTAGATATTGATAGTTTTCAGTTTAAGGAAGTAATTGGAAGTGAAGTAATATTTTCAAATGAAAAATCTCTACTTCTAAATGACTATATCGATGATGTTAAATATCAGTCAAAATACGTCAAGTTGTCGGAGTATCTATACAATAAATTTAATATAAACTATAAAGCTTTGGGCTTTGAAGAAGACGACGATGTATATGTAACCTATGTAAGTGATGCCAATTCATCAGATAATTTTTATCACGAAGTCATTAGGCTAAGTAAAGATAAAGCTCTATTATTTGATAATGGAATTATTTTAGAAATCCAGTTAATAGATCAACAGATGGATGATGAAAATCTTAATGAGATAATCGCTAAGCGAAAAGATGAAGTCCTTAAAAAAGGAGAGTTCCTTGGTTCAAAAAGCGAAAAGGGATTTTTACTTGGACTAAAGACAGAGACTGGAACAAAGATGCCAACATGGAACTACAATACTGTATATATTAAATTTTCAGAGAATACTGTTGAGAATGTTTATGAAGTTAATAACCTAATGGTCCCAAGAGATAATGGATTCTCACAAATAAATGTAAACAGGGAGACAAAGGGCGGTATTATTAATGATAAATTAATAATTGAAAATAATAATAACTTTAGAAAACAAGTTCCAGAAGATACAGACATTATGAAAGAGCCAAAAAAATTCGAAGACAAAAATATGCTCACAACTATTGATTTTGTAACTAATAATTATATAAATCTTGAATCATATAATTTAAATAATAATATGAGGACGCTTAGAATTTATAATTTAAGTGATATACAAAATCGCGATCCAATACATTATAATGAATTCTTATCAGAGGACTATCAGCTTACGCCTAACGAAAGTTTAGAAAATCTTGAGAGTGATCCATTTAATATTGGAATCTATAGAGACAAGGGATTTTGGAAATTAAAAGGTCGAAAAAATTTGGCTAATGGAAAATATGAAGATTATGATTTAAATTTAGTTTTGCCAACAAGTGTAAACAAGTACAATAGATTAAATATTCCTATGTCAGATATTAAAAACTTTAAACCATCAATTAAAGATGCCTTTGTCTCACCAGACAATAAGTTTTTGATAACAATTGAAAATAATAAACTTAGGATATATAATGTATTAGAATCAGGCATCGATCCAAATTTTATTTTTGAAAAAGACATTGGAAATAATACTGTCTGCGTAATGAGTGAATGGGCAGTTGGAAAATATGCCAAGATTTGGAAAGATGAGATTGCATACAAATGAGGTGTTTAAATGAGTAAAATAACTCCACTTTTAGCAGAAAACTCCAGTTTTATAATGCTAACTTTAGGGGCAATTATCATAGGAGTTGTGCTAACTTTTATAGTTAATTTTGCAGCAAAGGATCTTAAATTTATTAAATATTTGCCTGGGCTAGCATTAGTTTTTATTGGGATAATATCCTTATTTATGGTTATTAATAGATTGTTTAATCCCGAAAGCTTAAATAATTTATTTATTTTTGTATTGGGAGTTTCTTCAGGACTTGTTTCCTTGATATTTGCTTTAATTATTGGAATAGCAACTTCAGATAAAAATAGATATAAAAGAAAGAAGAAATAAATAAAATGGCAGTAAGCTTTAAAGTTTACTGCCCTTTTTTTCTAGATATGAATTGTAAAGTTCGTTAAGGTCTTCTTCACCATTTATAATTTTAATTTTTTTACTTCTCTCTAAACTTTTTATAAAACACTCTTTCTTTAATGCATCAGACTTGTCCTTACACTTTAAGTGAAATGCGTATTCAACAGGGAGTCTTGCACGCGTATATTTGCTGCCCTTGCCGCTGTTGTGCGTTTTTAGTCTATTTTCTAAATCATTAGTGTAACCAGAGTATAGAGTTCCGTCAGAACATTTTAAAATATATACATAATGCTCACTCATCTATGTCATTCATCTCACTATTAATATTTTCATATTCGAATCCTTTATTTACTAAGTAGTTCTTGCAGGAAAGAATTTCTTTTTCGTTATAGCCTCTCATCTTAAGTCTATTTTTATATAAGTAGTTTATATTTTCTAGCTCTTTTTCAAAATCATAGAAAGACATAGCATCATCAATTACATCTTGTTTTATTCCCTTTGATCGCAATTTGTAAATAATT
>NZ_JBMNPQ010000064.1:0-8241 GCF_050943655.1 Peptoniphilus sp.
GTCGCAGACTGCATACTTCTATTTGCATACGACAGAGTCGAGTCTTTTCCAGTTGATGTTTGGATAAAAAGGGTTATGGAAGAGCTATACCTTAAGGTCGAGACACCAAAGAGTAAAATTGCATCAAGAGGTAGAGATGTATTTGGAAAAAATGCAGGTTTTGCCAATCAATATTTATTTTATTATGGAAGGGAAAATAAGTTAGGTAAGTGAAATGGCAGTAATAATTGATGCGCTGGGCATTTTAATTGGCGGTTATTTTGGAGCTAAAGCTGGTGGTCGAATATCTCTAGATATTCACAGAGAAATAATGAAATACTTGGGGATTTGCACGATAATTATTGGCATAACATCGGCTCTTCTTGGCGACATGATTATAATGCTCTCATCCATTGTTATTGGAGTACTTCTCGGCACTCGCCTTGGCTTGGATAGAGGTCTAAATAACTTTGCACTTAAAATGCAAAATAAATATGTAAAGGGAAAAGATTCAAACCTCGCAGAGGGTTTTGTTACGGGGACACTTCTCTTTTGCATAGGCTCCATGAGTATAATTGGATCCATTGAGGCAGGGATTAGAGGAAATAACGAAATACTCCTTGCAAAGGCAATGCTCGACTTGATATCTGGATTTTTCCTTGCAGCAAGTCTTGGAATTGGAATATCAGTCTCATCAATTTCTGTTTTAATCTATGAGGGAGCTATATTTATACTGGCAAGTCTTGTTGCACCTATTATGACAGAAGAAATAATAAATAATATTTCTGGCACAGGCGGCATCATAATAATTGCAATTGGACTAAACATGATAGGACTAACGGATATAAAACTTGCAAACTCACTTCCGGCAATTCTTGTGCCGATTATTGTGGGAATATTTAAAATAATTATTTAAGGGGCAGCGGCCTCTTTTTTTTATACAAACGTGAAAGTGATATATCAAAAAATATGAAAATTCTTCTAATAATGTTATAATAAAAAAAGGGAGTGAGAAATTGAAATTAAAAAAGAAGCACTTCTTTATAGGTTTAATTATAATATTTTTAATCGTGCTACTGATTACGATTTTTGGAGAAGACAACAAAAAGAGAACAATTGTAAGGCTTAAAGGAGTCTCTGTAGTTGAACCTATTAAAGATTTTAATATAAATAATAAATCTGTGTTTATATGGGCAGATCCAGTACTTTACATAAGCGACAAGGAAGGCAATATTCTAAAAAAAGTTCAGACAGATGGCGAAGATGTAGAGGCTTATTTTTCTAACAATTACGCCTTCTTGTATGAAAAGGATTTAGGTAAAGTTCAAATTTATTCTGAAATGGGCGAGCCGATTAACACTGTAAAGATAAATGGCGAGATATTTAATATAAGTTATGAAAATGCAAATATGGTCTTTCACGTAAAAGATGGCGACAAGGAAAAACTTCTTACGCTCCAAAATGACACGACTCTCACAGAAGTATATGAGACGGGAAACCAAATTTTGACTCACGACATAAGTAGCGAGGACAAATATTCTGTGGCTGAGCTTGTAACTCATGCAAATGGCTATACTAGCGTTGTGTATCGCGTTGATGGAAATAACAAATACAAAAAAGAGTTGGCGCACGAGATCGTCATGTTCATTAATAATGCAAAAAATTCCACATTATTTTTGACAGACCAAAAGCTATATAGGCTGATTGACGACGAAAAAATTTATGCAGAATATGTGCCAAATATTTCAGACATCTTTACAGAGGGCAGAAAGACTTATATACTCCATTCAGGAATAATTACAGAGTATAATTACAAATTAAAAGAAACAGATAAGCACATAATTGCAGCAAATGTAAATCACATGACGAGCATTTCCGGCTCAATTTATGTCTATGGGCCAAGCGATATTGGTGGAGAGATTGGCACAAGTGGCGAATTTTACACAAGGCTTGGCTATTCTCTAGACAAGATGCAAATTAATGGGCTTACTATTGGAGCTCTAAGAAATGGCGAGCTAAACTTTTATAAAGTGACAAGCACAAACCTACTTCAAGATAAAGATGCTCAGCTTGACACTAATTATATCGAGAGGTGAATAGATGGAAAATAATGTTGGAGAAACGGTAAAAGATGTTGACACGACCTTAAGATCCACTTTTAACGGTTTGGTTACATGGGAGAGATTTGTAGTTGTCTTAATAGTAATTGTGACTATTTTTGTCATTTTAAAACTTACGGACAAGTTTATAAATAGACAGCTAGATCAAGATAAAGTTAGAAAACTTGGATCATACAATAGAATCGTTACAGTGTCGCACTTAATTAGGCGAATTATAAAGATTACTCTATTATTTATTGGAATAACAATAATAATGAGCGTCTTTAATATATCTGTTGCGCCAATACTTGCAACACTTGGTGTGTTCTCACTGGCAATTGGGGTTGGGGCACAGGACCTTGTAAAAGACCTTATAAATGGATTTTTTATAATATTTGAAGATCAATATGCCGTTGGCGATATAGTTACAATAGAAGATATTACAGGAACTGTGGAGTACTTGGGACTTAGAGTTACAAAGATACGCGACTTTAATAAAGTCCTTCACATAATACCAAATAGCAAAATCGACATAGTTGCCAACAAACAAAGAGGAGATGCGAGAGTTGTCATTGATTTTTATGTAGATAACTCAGAAGATCCTATAAAAGTTCAAGAACTAATCGAGACGGGAATTGCAAAGTATTCGAAAGATGATAAGATGGTCAGAGGCCCAGAATTTTGGGGTGTTACAGAAAATGGCTCTAGCTATTACAAAATGACTTTGGTCTATTTTACAAAGCAGGGCGATCAATACGATTTAGAATATGCAATAAGAGCAGAGATATTAAAAATAATGCAAAGAGAAGGTATAAAAACTCCTAGAGTAAAAAACGAAATTTGGAGGTAATATGCTAAATTATGAACTTGGGGACATTGTCACTTTAAAAAAGGGACATCCCTGTGGCGAAAACAAATGGGAGATAACAAGAAAGGGCGTCGACATAAAACTAAGATGCCTTGGATGTGACAGAGTAGTTTGGATGAGCCGTATGGATTTTGAAAAAAGGGTAAGAAAAATTCTAGTTGATGATAAATTTATAAGTATAGTACATCACAAGAAAGAAGGTTAAAAAAATGATGGATGTAAAAGAAATTTATGATGCTAAGGAAAGGTTAAAAGGTCACATTAAAGAGACGCCCGTAGTTTATGCACCAAACTTGGGAGACGATGTTTATCTAAAAGTAGAAGTACTACAAGATACAGGATCTTTTAAACTTAGGGGAGCATTTAACAAAATTGCAACACTTACAGAAGAAGAAGCAGAAAAAGGCGTAATAGCATGTTCTGCTGGAAACCACGCACAAGGAGTTGCAAAATCAGCAACAGAAAGAGGCATAGAATCAATAATCTGCATGCCTTATCACGCACCACTTTCAAAAGTTGCAGCGACAAGAAATTATGGAGCACAAGTTGTTTTAGTAAAAGATTCCTTTGACGATGCAGCGGCCTATGCAGACAAACTATCAAAAGAAGAAGGCTACACATTTATCGCACCATTTGACGATGAAAAAGTAATCGCAGGACAAGGAACAGTTGGACTTGAAATATTGGATAAACTTCCAGATGTAGACATAATTGTAGTGCCAATTGGTGGTGGAGGACTTATCTCTGGAATTGCACTAGCAGCAAAGAGCATTAATCCTGATATCAAAATAATTGGAGTACAAACAAAAATCTCTCCAGGGATGTACGAATCAGTAAAAGAAGGAAAAATCGTAACAGTAAAGGGCGGCTCAACAATTGCCGACGGAATTGCAGTAAAAACTCCTGGAAACATTACTTATGAAATGACTAAAGAATTAGTCGACGACATAGTCTTAGTAACAGAAGGCGAAATATCTTCAGCAATACTTACACTACTTGAACAAAATAAAATCATAACAGAAGGAGCAGCAGCATCAACAGTTGCAGCACTTATGTATAAGAAGTTTAACCACAGAGGCAAAAAAGTATGTTGCGTACTATCAGGCGGAAACATTGACGTAACTCGCGTATCAAAAGTTATCGAAAAAGGACTTTATAAGACAAACAGAAGAATGGAACTTAGAGTAAAACTTAACGATGCACCGGGCGAACTTACAAATCTTACAAAATTACTTGAAAAAGAGGGCGCAAACATTGTCCAAATAGGACAACATATAGACGTAGTAAGTGACACAATCGACTCAATGATAGTAAATGTAGTAGTTGATACAAGAAACCTTGATCACCAAAACGCACTGATAACAATGCTAAACGAAAACTTCTACGTGTTCAAAGTAAAATATAACAATCCACAGTTTTAAAAAATAAGACTAAAGAACCCACAGCACTTGTGGGTTTTTTTAATTGGATTTAGTGGGGATTGAATATACTTTTAAAGTCATTTGTTTGTTATTTTGAAGTCGAGGAATCTGTACCTAGTGGAGAAATAACCTAATCGTTTTGATGAAAAAACCCCCCACCTGTCATCTCGAGCATCAGTCGAGGGATCTGCAAAATATTCGAGTGAGAACTAATCGTCTTAACTAGAAGACCTTACGAAGAATCATAAAAATAAAGAATAAAATAAACGAAAAAAGGTATGTCAGAGGAACCGCTCAAGGACCGCTAGGCCAAGTAACGTTCCCCTGACATATCCTTTTTTCTATTTATAAAGAATTTGGAAAGCCTCCCTCCCGTCATCCCGAGCGTTAGTCGAGGGATCTGCAAAGTATTCAAGCGAGAACTAAGCGTCTTAACAAAATAACATCAAGGAGTAACAAAACCCCTCGGGAAACAGCCTAAACACCTGTCGTCACCTCTTACTCGTCATCCCGAGCGTTAGTCAAGGGATTTGCAAAGCATTCGAGCGAGAACTAATCGTTTTAAAGAAAAAACGTGAAGGAGAATCACTCCAAGACGTGTTCTCATTAAGACGAGCACACATCGCCACCATAACCCTACAGATCCTTCGACGCGGAAAATAAATTTTCCTTGCTCAGGATGACGCCCCCACACTCCGTCATCCCGAGCGTTAGTCGAGGGATCTGCAAAGCATTCGGGCGAGAACTAATCTTCTTAACAAAATAACATCAAGGAGTAACAAAACCCCTCGGCAAACAGCCTAAACACCTGTCGTCACCTCTTGCCCGTCATCCCGAGCGTTAGTCGAGGGATCTGCAAAGTATTCGAGAGAGAACTAATCGTCTTAACAAAATAACATCAAGGAGTAACAAAACCCCTCGGCAAACAACCTAAACACCTGTCGTCACCTCTTACTCGTCATCCCGAGCGTCAGTCGAGGGATCTGCAAAGCATTCGAGCGAGAACTAATCGTTTTAAAGAAATAGCGTAAGGGAGAATTACTTCAAAACTCTTTCTCATTAAGACGACCACACATCGCCACCTTTACCCTAAAGATCCTTCGACGCGGAAAATAAATTTTCCTTGCTCAGGATGACGATGGAGGGGGTTTTCTCCATATAAAGCGGATAAATCATAAGTACAGGAACGACTTATTTGGAACACGGCGTCTGCTCCCCGTCATCCCGAGCGTCAGTCGAGGGATCTGCAAAGCATTCGAGCGAGAACTAATCGTTTTAAAGAAATAGCGAAAAGGAGAATTACTCCAAAACAAAATTTGGTTAAGACGACAACACATCGCCACCATGACCCTACAGATCCTTCGACTACGTCGTCGCGAAGCTCCTCCTCCGCTCAGGATGACTCCAGAAAAGGTAACTTCAAAACACTTCCTTAAACTATCCATTCTATTTTAAACAAATAAACAAACAAAAAAATAAAGGCATATTTAAATGCCTTTATCACCTGTAGAGATCTCTACTTCCAAATTTTATTTTGCTATTGTTTAATGTTTTTTGGTCTGGCTGACCATATTTATCTACCAGAGATCTTATAAGCACAGCTACTTCTGATCTTCTCATTGATCTTTTAGGATAGAAGTTTCCATTTTCATATCCTTTTAGAACCCCCGCTTCGACAAGTGCTCCTACATAGCCCCTAGCTGATGCTTTTATTGTGGATGCATCTTTAAATTCATTTGTGGCAGAAGCATTTGGCTTTAATGAATACATGTAGCCCAATATTTCTGCAACTTCTTCCCTACTAATTTCTCTGTCAGGATTTAGAGGTCCAGTAGTCGGTGTCAAGTAACCGGCCTTTATTCCTTTAGCCACATCATTGTAGTACCAGTCCGATGTTTTCACATCAGAAAATGTTACTGTGTAAGTTTTGTCTAGCTTTGCCAAATTATTTATTACTGCATAAAACTCTGCTCTAGACATACTTTCATCTGGCCTAAAGGTATTGTCTTCGTAACCTTTCATTATCCTATTTTTAGTGATGACATTAATGGATTTGGATGCCCAATGGCCTCTTGTGTCGTTAAAAGATCTTGCAAACACAGAACTTGTTAGAATTAGTGTCGATGAGATAAAGATCAATGAAACTTTTTTAAAAAATTTCATCTATATCACCTTCAATTTAATTATATATAAAATGTTGGAATTTATCACAGAAATTGTTTTAAGATTGTGTTACAAAGTGACTTCCTTTGTAACATTAATGAAACAAATAAAAAGAGAGCGGTTTATGTATTAATTTACCACTCTCTAAGGGAAGAAAAAAGATGATAAAGTTTTCACTTCTCCTATATTGTACTTTACTGGGATATAATTGTCAAGGGTTTTATGAAAATATTTTCAAAGTTTTTCTCATTCGTTAAACTCTGTTGTTTACAAGCTTTATGGGCAACATTTTGGATTATTGTAAATAAAATAATTATGTTTTCAATAATTTCTTATTTTTAGCCTTTATGTTAAAATGATAAAGAGGTGATATTGTGTTAAAAGATATAATTTTAAAAAGACGTTCTGTCAGAAAATACAAAGATAAAGAAGTAGATAGAGAAGTGTTGGAAAATCTTCTAATGTATGCATCAATGGGTCCATCTAATGGCAATTCACATCCAGTTGAATTTGTTGTAGTTGATGATAAGGAAAAAATCCAAAAATTATCTGAGATGAACTCCTTTGCCACAATGTACTTGGCAGGAGCACCAGCTATTGTAATTGTAATTGCAAATACAGAAATCTGCAAAACTTGGGTTGAAGAGTCTGCGATAGCAGCAAGTTATTTGCAACTTCTATGCGAAGAAGAAGGCCTTTCAACTTGCTGGATAAATGTTGTTGAAGGCAAAACTCAAGACAAAACTGATTACAAAGAATATTTCAAAAACGAATTTGGCATAAAAGAACCTTACAGAGCTGCATGTCTTATCCCAATTGGATACAAGAGAATGGGCACAAAGGATCACGAAGAATTCGACATTAGCTCAAAGGTTCATTACAACGAGTTCTAAAACTTTTGTGAGTTAAGTGTCTGATTCTATGAAGATTAACTCGCCTTTGTTTTTACAAATGAGGAGCAAGTAGTGGTTGGCAAAGTACTCC
Source organism: Peptoniphilus sp. (assembly GCF_050943655.1). GTDB lineage: Bacteria > Bacillota > Clostridia > Tissierellales > Peptoniphilaceae > Peptoniphilus_A. Next base: position 7,515 of record NZ_JBMNPQ010000064.1, read on the forward strand.
ACTTCACTTGTTCCTTTATTTTTTGACTTGGCATAAATTTCATATTCCTCTGGATAGCCTATCGGCATGCCCTTTTCCCTAGCATAATTAATATCGGATTTCACATAGCCATTAGTATCATCTAGCTTTCTAAGATTTTTATTGCGACTTAGCTCACTTTCAATTCTATAAGCCTCATCATTTGGAACAATTAACTTAACAGCACTTATTCCGTCACCATGAAAGCTAGGCTCCTTGTAAATCTCCTTATCCCTTGTAGCATTTTTAGAAATATCCACATCAAAAACATAGGAAACTCTCTTGGCAGCCTCAATTCTATTGTCTGATAAAAAATAAAGACAAACTGCACCAAGTATGGCCAAAACAAACATCACAAAAATAGTTTTTTTAACATAGTTATCTTTCATCATTCGCCTCGTATTTCAAAATATCTGACACATCACAGTTAAGAGCTTCGCAAATCTTCTCAAGAGTCGAGAACCTAATTGCCTTTGCCTTATTGTTTTTAAGAATAGACAAATTAGGAAGAGTTATATCCACAATCTCCGAAAGCTCAGTGAGCGTCATTTTATTTTTCGCAAGTTCCACATCTAAATTAACAATTATCTTTCCCATAAAAACCTCATATAGTCAGATCATTTTCTTCTTTTAAACGGGTTCCCTCGGCAACAAGGTCCGAAAGAATGAAGAAAACTTGTGACAACAACAAATAAATAAAAATACCAAC
>NZ_JBMNPQ010000065.1:0-8202 GCF_050943655.1 Peptoniphilus sp.
TTTAAATAATTTTTAAATTGCTTTTCTTATTAGTTTTTATAATCAATTCATATTTATTAATAATTGGGGCACGATAAAACCTTAATTCCACTAAGTGGAATATCTTCCACAATCCACTAATTGCAATAATTAGAGAAAATTTATTTCTAATATATTATTGAATTATTTATTAATAAGACCTATAATTATATATAGTATGGTTGTTTTATATTAATAAACTTATAAATTTAGGAGGCAAAAATGGCAAAAACATTTAAAACAATGGATGGAAACGAAGCAGCTGCTCACGTAGCTTATGCTTTTTCCGATGTGGCATGTATTTATCCAATTACTCCTTCTTCACCAATGGCTGAACATATTGATGCTTGGGCATCACATGGCAGAAAAAACATTTTTGGTCAAGAAGTTATGGTTAAAGAACTTCAATCAGAAGGTGGGGCAGCAGGTGCAGTACACGGTGCATTACAAGCTGGTTCATTAACATCTACTTATACAGCTTCACAAGGATTATTACTTATGTTACCAAATATGTATAAAATTGCAGGAGAATTACTACCTGGAGTATTCCACGTAGCAGCAAGAGCACTTGCATCTCACGCACTTTCAATCTTTGGTGACCACCAAGACGTTATGGCAGCACGTGCATCAGGTTTTGCTATGCTTGCATCAGGCTCAGTTCAAGAAGCTATGGACTTAGCTGGAGTTGCACACTTATCTGCAATTAAAGGAAGAGTACCTTTCGTTCACTTCTTTGATGGATTTAGAACATCTCACGAAATTCAAAAGATCGAAGTACTTGATTATGATGATTTAGCAAAATTAGTTGATAAAGATGCTGTTAAAGCATTTAAAGAAAGAGCATTAAACCCATCTGATCCAGAAATCAGAGGTACAGCTCAAAACCCAGATATTTATTTCCAAGAAATAGAAGCTTCAAATAGATTCTACACTGACATAGTTGGAATTACTGAAGATTACATGAAACAAATTTCTGACTTAACTGGAAGAAAATATGATCTATTCACATATTATGGAGATGAAGAAGCAACTGATATTATCATTGCAATGGGTTCTGTTACAGAAACTATTGAAGAAGTTGTTGACTTCTTAAATGCAGAAGGACAAAAAACTGGACTTGTTAAAGTTCACCTATATAGACCTTTCTCAGTAGAACACTTACTAAAAGCAATTCCTGAAACTGTAGAAAGAATTGCAGTTCTAGATAGAACTAAAGAAAAAGGTGCAGATGGACAACCTCTTTACCTTGATGTTAGAAATGTATTCTACGAAAAAGAAAATAAACCACTAATCGTTGGCGGTATCTACGGACTAGGTTCTAAGGACACTAACCCAACTGATATTCTATCTGTATTTGATAATTTAAAATCAGACGAACCAAAGAATGACTTTACAATCGGAATTGTTGACGATGTAACTAACAAATCACTTCCAATCAACAGAACTATTACTACTGAACCTAAGGGAACTATCAGATGTAAATTCTGGGGATTCGGATCTGACGGAACAGTTGGAGCTAACAAATCTGCAATTAAGATTATCGGCGACAACACAGATATGTATGCTCAAGGATATTTTGACTATGACTCTAAAAAATCTGGTGGAGTTACAATGTCTCACTTAAGATTTGGAGAAAATAGAATTACATCAACATATCTATTGACAGAAACTGATTTTATATCTTGCTCTAAACAATCTTATGTATATTCATATAACCTACTTAGAGGACTTAAAAAAGGTGGAAAATTCTTACTAAACACTGTTTGGTCTGAAGATGAATTAGAAGAACACCTTCCAGGATATATGAAGAAATATATTGCAGACAATGATATTGAATTCTATATCATTAACGCAACTAAGATAGCATCTGAAATTGGACTTGGTGGAAGAACTAATATGGTAATGCAATCTGCATTCTTTAAACTATCTCAAGTTCTACCTATTGAACAAGCTACTAAACTTCTAAAAGAAGCTATCGTAAAAGATTACGGTGCAAAAGGTGACGATATAGTTCAAATGAACTATAAAGCAGTTGACGAAGGAATCGAAGCTTTAGTTAAAGTTGAAGTTAAAGATTCTTGGAAAGATGCTGATGCAACAGTTGAAAGCAAAATTCCAGGAGCACCTGATTTTATTAATAACATTCTAATCCCAATGAACAGACAAGAAGGTAATGATCTACCTGTATCTGCATTTGTTGGAATGGAAGATGGTACATTCCCATCTGGAACAAGCCGTTACGAAAAGAGAGGTATAGCTGTAAATGTTCCTCACTGGAAGATTGAAAACTGTATCCAATGTAACCAATGTTCACTTGTATGTCCACACGCTGTAATTAGACCTTTCTTACTTGATGAAGAAGAAAAAGCTGAAGCACCTTCAACATTTGAAACTAAGAAAGCTCTAGGAAAAGACCTAAAAGATTATGAATACAGAATTCAAATCTCACCACTTGACTGTACAGGTTGTGGTAACTGTGCACAAGTTTGTCCAGCAAAAGAAAAAGCTCTAGTTATGAGCCCATACGAAGATGAAATTCACAAACAAGTAATTAACTGGGAATATGCATCTAATTATGTATCTTCAAAAGAAGACAAAATTGAACCTAATAACTTTAAGAACTCTCAATTCCAAACACCATATCTTGAATTCTCAGGAGCATGTGCTGGTTGTGGAGAAACACCTTATGTTAAATTAGTTACACAATTATTTGGAGACAGAATGAGCATTGCTAATGCTACAGGATGTACTTCAATTTGGGGAGGTTCAGCTCCTTCAATGCCATATTGCAAAGACTCTTGTGGCAATGGTCCATCTTGGGCAAACTCTCTATTTGAAGATAACGCAGAATACGGATTTGGTATGGCAGTATCTCAAATTCAAACTAGAGATAGAGTTAAAAATCTAATGGAAGAATTTATTGAACTTGGCGTTGACGAAGAAGCTAATAAAGTATTTAAAGCTTGGGTTGACGGAAAAGACGACTACAAGTCATCTAAACTTGCAACAGCAGATGTTCTAAAAGTATTAGATAAAAACTTTGGAGACGAAAAGGCTGATGAAATCATTGATACATTAAAAGGATTTGAAAAATTCCTAATTAAGAAGAGTCAATGGATTATCGGTGGAGACGGCTGGGCATATGATATTGGATACGGCGGACTTGACCATGTTCTTGCATCTGGAGAAGATATAAACGTACTTGTACTTGATACAGAAGTTTATTCAAACACTGGTGGTCAAGCTTCAAAAGCAACTCCAACAGCTGCAATAGCACAATTTGCTGCATCTGGTAAAGTTACTAAGAAAAAAGACCTTGGTCTAATGGCAACAACTTACGGCTATGTATATGTTGCACAAGTTGCTCTTGGTGCAGATAAAAACCAAGCATTTAAAGCAATCAAAGAAGCAGAAGCATACAATGGTCCTTCTCTAATTATTGCCTACGCTCCATGTATCAACCACGGCATTAAAGTTGGTATGGGCTTCTCAATTGAAGAAGAAAAGAAAGCTGTTGAATCAGGTTACTGGCACCTATATAGATTCAATCCTGAACTTAAGAAAGAAGGAAAGAATCCATTTATTCTAGATTCTAAAGAACCTACAAGATCTTACAGAGAATTCCTTGACGGAGAAGTTAGATACACTTCACTTAAGAAACTATTCCCTGAAAGAGCAGAAAGACTTTACGAAGCAGCTGAAGAAAATGCTATGGAAAGATACCAAAGCTATTTAAATATGGCAAAAGAAGACGAAGAATAATTAAAATCGTATAAATTTTATATTTATGTAATGTTTACGGCTTTCTCTTTATGAGAGAGCCGTTTTATTATATAAAAATCTTTACTAAACTTAATACTTCGTGTAGTATAAATTATTGATTTTTTTAAAACTTTGAGATATATTAAGATAAGGCTTATAGGAGGTAAAGATGAAATTAATTTTTGATATAAATGGCGGAGACAACCGCGAAGAAATAATATTGGGAGCCCTAGAAGCCTCCAAAGAATTTAACACAGATATAATACTAGTTGGCGATGAAGACTTTGCTAAAAGTGTATTAGAAAAAAATGAATACGATAGAGACAGAATTGAAATTGTCGATGCAAAAGAAAATATTGAAAACAATGAAGACCCTGCATTTGCAATTAGAAGAAAAAAGGATTCTTCAATAGTAGTTGCTCTTAAACTTTTAAAAGAAAATAAAGATTATGCATTTATTTCTGCAGGAAGTACTGGAGCCTTGCTTGCAGGTGGATTATTTATTGTTGGTAGAATAAAGGGAGTAAAAAGAGGCGTGCTTCCTGTTTATATTCCAGGACTTAAGTCAAAGACAATGGTAATTGACTCTGGTGCAAATATGGACACAAGCCCTGAACTTCTTTTACAGTTTGCAAATTTGGGTAAAATATTTTTAGAAACTCAATATAAGATTGAAAACCCAAGAATAGGCCTATTAAACATTGGACTTGAAGAAGGCAAGGGAAATAGCTTAGCTAAAGAAACATATAAATTATTAAAAGAATCAGACCTTAACTTCTGCGGAAATGTTGAGTCAAGAGATATTTCTAATAATGATTGTGACTTAGTAGTTTGTGATGGCTTTGCTGGTAATATTCTGTTAAAGGGAATAGAAGGAACAGCGAACTTTATTACTAAAATGTTATTTAATGAAGTTAACAAATCAGATTTAGATGAAAATGTAAAACATGAATTATTTGCCTTAATGAAATCAAAACTAAGTCAATTGGATTCCAATGAAGTTGGCGGAACGCTACTTCTTGGTATTGATGGAAATATTGTTAAGGCCCACGGAAGTTCAAATAGTGTGGCTATTAAGAACGCTGCAAAATATGCAATCGAAATTAATAAAAATAATGTTATTGATAAAATAAAAGAAAGAATGGGAGATGAAAATTAATGAGAGAAGATATTCTAAAACTTATAGCAGAACATTTTAACATGGATGTTGACGAACTAAACGATAATATGTCTTTTCAAGATGATTTAAATGCAGACTCAATTGAGCTTGTTGAACTAATAATGAGTATTGAGGAAGAATTTGACATTGAAGTATCAGAAGAAGACTTAGAAAACATCGAAACAATAGGCGATGTAATAGATTATATAGAAGAGCTTGAACAGTGATCTTAAATGGCCGAAAAACTAGATTTATTTCAAGAAAAAATTGGCTACTATTTTAAAAACATTGACTTATTAAAAACAGCGCTCACTCACAGTTCCTATGTGAATGAAAATAAAATGCATCATTACGAGAGCAATGAGAGATTAGAGTTTTTGGGAGATGCAGTACTGGATCTCGTGATAGGTGAGTTTTTATATTTGACATTTCCAAAAGAATCAGAAGGGTATCTATCTAAAATTAGATCCGAATGCGTAAATGAACATGTGCTTTCTAAGATATCTAAGGAGATAGGCTTGGGCTCTTTGATCTACTTTGGGAACGGTGAAATCAAAAATGGAGGAAGATTTAGAGAATCAACTTCATCAGATGCTCTTGAGGCACTAATTGGCGCTATTTATTTAGACTCTTCATTTAAAACATGTGAAGAGTTTGTACTTAAACTGTTTGGTTCACATATTAATGTTAGTGAAATAAAAACTATAAGTCGAGATTATAAAACTGAGATTCAAGAAATTGCTCAGAAGTATGGAAAAATCTGCAAGTATGAAATAGTAAAAGAAGAAGGGCCCGACAACGACAAGACATTCTATTGTCACTTGTCAATAGATGATGAGATTGTTGGAAAGGGCGTTGGAAAGACGAAGAAAAAGGCGACACAAATGGCAGCAAAAGCTGCAATGGATGATTTGGAGGGGAACAAAAATGTCTAAGAGAAATATAATTCCTATTTTTGTTCCTCATTTTGGTTGTCCCAATGATTGTGTATTTTGCAATCAAAGAAAAATAACTGGTGCATCAACGGATATTTCAAGTAGTGATGTTGAAAAAACTATTTTGGAATATCTTTCTTATTTTAAGAGAAAAGATAATGTTGAGGTCGCTTTTTATGGTGGAAGCTTTACTGCGATTGAAATAGAAAAACAAAGAGAACTTCTTGAAGTTGCAAAGAATTTTAAATTAAAAGGCTTAGTTAATTATATTAGACTTTCTACAAGGCCTGATGCTATAAATTTAGAAATACTTGAAAACTTAAAAGATAATCTTGTCGACATCATAGAACTTGGTGTTCAAAGTTTGGATAGTGATGTTTTAAAACTTTCAAATCGCGGTCACAACAAAGAGGTTGTTTACGAAGCAAGTAAATTAATTAAAGAAAACGGATTTAAACTTGGGTTACAACAGATGGTGGGACTGCCTGGAGACGATTATGAAAAGTCTATTTATACGGCGCGAGAGTTTGTAAAATTAAATCCATATTGTGTTAGGATTTATCCAACACTTGTTATAAAAGAGACAGCGCTAAACTTTCAGTATGAACATGGTTTATATAAGTCACTGGATCTAGAAGAGTCCATACCAATTGTTGCCGATATTTTAGATATTTATTATAAAAATGGAATAAATGTAATAAGGGTTGGACTTCAGGCAACAGACAATATAAATTTTGATGGAGATGTGGTTGCTGGTGCATTTCACCCAGCATACAGACAATTTGTTGAGTCATATTATATAAAAGTGGCACTTATAAATTATTTTAAAGAGAGCAAAAATCTTAAAGATGAAATTATAATTAAAGCCAACGGGAAAAATATTTCAAATATTAGTGGACAGAAAAAAGCTAACAAGGAAGAAATAATTTCCAAATTAAATTTAAAAAATTTAAAATTAATGGAAGAAAATTTAGATGATTATACAGTGAGAATTCTATCGAAAAGAGAAGAATTAATAGATATTAGAAATTACTATAGGATGAGTTATAAATGTTCTTAAAATCAATTACTATGCAGGGATTTAAATCTTTTGCAAACAAGACGACAATTGAATTAAATGAATCTATTACTGCAATAGTTGGTCCCAATGGAAGTGGAAAGAGTAACATTACCGATGCCATCACTTGGGTTTTGGGAGAGACTTCTGTTAAAAATCTAAGAGGTTCCAAGATGGAGGATGTAATTTTTTCGGGAACTGATTCAAAAAAACCTCTTGGAATGGCAGAGGTCACTATAGTTTTTGACAATACTGATAGGACACTTGATACTCCGTATAACGAAGTTGCAGTCACAAGGAGAATGTATAGGTCTCTTGAAAGTGAGTTTTTAATAAATAACAAGAAATGCCGTCTAAAAGATATTAAGGAACTATTTATGGATACGGGGATTGGAAAAGACGGATATTCTGTAATTGGGCAAGGTAAAATCGAGTCCGTATTAAGTTCAAGACCAGAAGATAGGCGTGCAATATTTGAAGAAGCCGCCGGCATTTCCAAATTTAAATATAAAAAAGTCCAATCAAAAAATAAATTATTAAAAACTGAAGAGAATTTAATTAGAATTGAAGATTTACTTTCAGAGATCTCTAAGCAAGAAGAAAGTTTAAGGCGCCAATCTCAGAAGGCCACTAAATATTTAGAAGACTACAACAAATTAAAAGAGATTGATTTAAACTTTGTATCGAAAAAAATATTTGAATTAAACGAAGACGTAGAAAAATTTAAAACTTTAATTGCAAAATTAGAAGATGAACTTTTATCGCTTCAAAAATCTAGAGATGATTTTTCAAGTAAAAAAACAGAAATTGAACTTTTAATTGATGAAAACACTAAAGAACTTTCAGAAAAGAAGGAAGAACTTTCTAGTAAAAGTGAAACTTTAGAAAAATTAAAGGTGAAATCCAGCGTTCTAGATGAGCAAATTAAATCTTTAAATAGAGATTTAGAGCGAATGCAAGATGAAGAAGTAGAGCGAAGAAATAATATAGATAAATTCGAAGAGGATTTAGATAGTCTTTTAAACAAAAAGAATTCTCTTAACGAAGAAAGAGATGCACTACTTGAGAAGATAAAAGAAATCAAAAGTATTATTGAGATTAAATCCAGTGAAATAAATCAAATAGAAAAAAGTGAAAAAGAAAAGAGCTCAAATCAAAATTTAATATCAAATGAAATTCAAAATATTAAATTTAAAAACGAAACCTTGAGCACAATGATAGAAGACAAAAACAACAGAAGAGCTTCTATAGAAGATAATATTGCAAACTTC